>JAUIJG010000476.1 GCA_030431355.1 bacterium | reverse complement strand
CGGTGCCCCCCAGCCAGCAGCTCCCCAACCCATGGTCGGTGCAGGTGCTCCAGCCGGTATGGGTGCCAGCCCAGCCAGCGGCATGGCTTCCGACCCGTCAGCAATGTTTGCCGGTGGACAGAGCAACCAGAATTCCTCGGATTATGCTCGCTCCAAGGAGTTCTCCTCCGTGGACGCTTCATCAGGCTACACGATGATATTCGTGGTTCTCATCGTCATAGTCTTAGGTGTATTTGGATTCATGATGATGAATCCAAATAAGAAACCGGACTTCTCATCGGTACCGGCTCAGCCGACAACAACAACCGGCACGACTACTGCCCCTACAACCGGCACTCCGGCGGCAGCACCAACTACCACTCCTGCTCCTTAGTTTTTCTAGAAAAAATTCCCAGGCAAACTCGTCCGATAATTTACCGCGCCTTCCTTAAACAGAGGAACCTATATCTTCATGCTATTGAGATACAGAAACTCCTGCGCAATATTAAGTAGCCTTCTGGTTTTCTGCTCACCTGGCGCTGCATTAGCGGAAAAGAATCTTCCTGCCCTGGAAGCCCTGGTGCCCAGCTATGACAAAACGGCACCCAGCTCTTTATCTAACCTCAAGCTAAAAGGCTCGGTATCAGATTCGATCAATCCTTCCCTAATCGCCATACCAAGATCAGACAGTGTGAGCGCATACAATGCGGGAATTAAACTCTACAAAACCGGTGATTTCCAGAGAGCGCTGACAGCTTTCCGTATCGCGCTTGAGAAAGCAAGAAAATTCGGTTCGGAAGACCAACGCTATAAAGCTGCTAAAAAAGCGATCGAGTCGACCAGGAAAAATTTGACATTACGAAAGCAATACGGCTTCGACACCGACGCCAAAGACAAGAACGCTCTAACAGGTACAGTAACAAAAGTCTTTCCACCCTCATTGGCCTGGCTGGGCGGTCTTAAGGAAGGAGACCGGATTTTAAAAGCGGAAAAGAGCAAAACAAAAATATTATTGACCGTCAAAAGAAATAACAACCTATACGCTCTCACCCTGCGCCTGCAAGAGGACAGACCTGTTGACCCCAAAACTGCGTATGATGCCGACCCTGGCACAAAATCGAGGACAAACTTTAGCGGTATCGCTAGTAGTGCGCATGCAGGAGTCATTCGCCATCCTGAGATTCTCAGCGGGCAAATCAAAAGACTGGCCAGCTATGACTGTGTTCTGCTTCTCGATTGTTCGGGTAGCATGGGAGACAGAATCGTTTCGATTGGTAGACCGAGCCAGGGACCTCTCATGACTCGCTGGAATTGGTGCAGATCGGAGATGCTCAAATTTTATTCTCAAGGGGCTCCTTACTTTCCCGAAGGAATCACTCTGGTGCCGTTCGCAAACAAATTCGCCATCATCAACGAGGCCAGAGAACCGGCAATAAAGCAGCTTTTCAATCAACTTTCCCCGGTGGGAGCGACAAATATGGCAGCCCCCTTGAGCTTTCTCTTTGACGATTATTTCCGAAGGAAAGCGAGAAACAAAGGAAGAGTCAAACCTCTTGTCATAGCAATTCTCTCAGATGGTGAGGGAAACGCCCATGTTCTCAGGCAACTTATCACAAAGACGACGCACCGCATGCAATACGCAAACGAGATCAAGATAACATTTCTGGCGGTGGATGCCACCAGTGAAGGACGCCCCGTTATTGAAGCCCTGGATGAGGGTCTGCACAATGCAGGAGCTAAATTCGACATTGTCGACTCTCGAACCTTCGAGGAGCTGCAACGCTATGGACTGCTGAGAATGGTAGTGGCCGCCCTTGTGGAGAAACAGGTGGAATAGACCTATTCGAAAGGAAAAATCTTCAACCAGTCCTCTTTCATATCAACAACCAGCCAGTTTCTTTCTCTAGCCTCTTTCAGCGCCTTATCCAGACGTCCTACTTTGGAGGCTTTATCATAAGAGTATTCTCTATCCTTATCCGTGTGCCGCACTAAGGCGCACAAACTTGGTCCTTTACGCTTTTTATCTTTCGCGTCTGTCCACATAAGCATCTCCAGATCACCATCGGAGTTCCCAAAGGCTGCAATCGGACGCTTTCCTATCTGGCATTGAATTCCGACCGGCTTTTCTTTCCCATCGTTCAAGACAGCAATGGTCTCGGTTCTATACACGTCACCATCTTTGTACTCAAGCTTACAGCTGCTTCCCACTACCTGCTCCCTGCCGATACCATAGGTAGCGCCAGCCCAGGGTCTCATGAAATCTCGACCACCGCCGGATACTATATAAGTACTGAATTGATTCTTTCTCAAATACTCCAAAAGTTCCAGCATAGGCTTATACACACACTTATTGAATGGTCGCTTGAATCTCGGATGCTTACTGGAGACCATCCAATTTGCCACAATCTCATCGAATTTATCAGAGGTCATGCCACCGTGAGTGACGCCAATGAGTCTCTGAATTCCGTGGGCACCACTTTTGGCAAGCGCATCGAAATCCTTTGAAAGAGCAGATTTGAACAGAGGCTCATTACCTAATTCCGTTGTCTCATCCACCACTGATTGGACTCGATCGAGGGCGAAAATAAACTGGGGATAGATAGGCTTTTCGCACCATAGAGTGCCGTCATTATCAAAGACGGCCACTCGATCCGCCGGCGCCACATAGTCTTTACTTCTTTTGTCAGACACTGCTTTGACAAAGCGCACAATTCTGGTCTTGGTGGCACCATCCTTCCAGGAAGGTAAGTCTTTCTCGGCCGCATAAGCAGAGCTTCCCGGTAGACCAACCATAGCACCTGGACAAAGAAGACACATCCCCGACAGTAAGACGGCTAAAAACAAATTGCTGATTTCAAATTTCACACTTCCAATCCTCACTTCAGTCTACATCGGCAGCACAGCGAAAACCGATGTGCGGCATCCCCGTATCGGCAGGACAACTCATACGAGCGCTGTTCCTGTAACTCTCACAATAACTCTCATGACACAAAAACGAGCCTCCTCTTACCACTCGGACCTCAGGCTGCGCCCGGTGCCGACGATCAAATCCACTCTCAGGTCCCCGGGGATTCTTATGAACATGATCGGCTCCCCGGCTGCGCTGCCGTTGTAAATAAGTTGTGGACCGATAGTAGTCGGAGCACCACTCCCAAACGTTTCCACCCATATCAAAAAGCTTAAAACCATTCGCTTCAAAATTGCCTACCGGAGCGGTGGTCTCGTATCCATCACCGGCGGTATTTTTATGAGGAAACCGACCCTGCCATACATTCGCTTTGCCCAAATCCAGGGGAGCATTGCCCCAGGGATAGACACTATCGGCCTGTCCTCCCCGAGCGGCATATTCCCATTCGGCTTCGGTGGGCAAGCGTTTTCCAGCCCATCTGGCATAGGCAAGAGCATCATCAAAAGAGACTTGTACCACCGGATGGTTATCCTTGCCTTCAAGACTGGAGCCCGGTCCTTCAGGACGGCGCCAACAGGCTCCCGGTACCCAGCGCCACCAACCACCCTGGTTAAACGTCTCCGACTTGGGTGGAGTAAAAACCAGGGAGCCCGGTTTCAATTTATCCGCTGAAGGTCGAGGCGTATCAGGAGGCAGTGTTTTTTTGATTTGCTCCCAATCAAGCGGCTTTTCTGCCGTGGTCAAATATCCTGTGGATTGCACGAACTGCCTGAATTGAGCATTGGTGACCTCGTTCTTGTCAATCCAAAAGCTGTCTACCTTGACCCTGTGCCGGGGAAATTCATCGGCTCTAGCCTTTTCACCGGTACCGCCCATGGTGAAAGCTCCACCCTCTATCAACACCATTCCTTTATGGTCAGTGGCTCCTGAGCTGTTATCCGATTGCGTCTTTTTCTTATCCAACCCCGTAGCGG
>JAUIJG010000475.1 GCA_030431355.1 bacterium | reverse complement strand
GACCGATTCTGAAGCCCTGCACTAAATTTTGCCTTGTTAGTTGGTATATTTCGTGCAAAGCTTCCTGGTCCGTAATGCCGTGCTTATTGGCTATTACGTTTACTTGATCCATTGCAACTGCTGAAAAATAAACGAGTACATCGTCGTGTACTTCACCTCTACCCTGGTTTGGAAGCTTCAATACCGCCTGACCGAAATTGTTGGTGAAGGCTTCGGCTAGTTCGGCGGTTAGAAGGTCCTGGTAGAAGTTCTCAGTCTTTGTTGCCATCATGACCTCTCAGGCTGTTTTCTCGTGATCTTATCGAGTTCTTTTCTGACTTCTTTTATGTCTTGCCACATAAGCCACTTGGGGCTTCCGGAGACTCTAGAATCGTTCCTAAGCAGATAGGAAGGATGAAACACTGGCATTACTTTAGCACCGTTTTTGTGTTCAAGCCATTTACCCCGCATTTTCGTAATCCGGTAATTTGCCTTAAGCACTGAATTCATGGCGGTTCCGCCCGCTAGAAGAATTATCTTTGGTTGAACAAATTTTATCTGAGCGTCTAAGAAAGATTCACACTTATCCATCTCAAGCTCCGTGGGCACTCGATTTCCTGGTGGTCTGCACTTCACCACGTTGCAAATGTAGACGTCTCTATCTTTGTCCAAATTTACCGAAGCGAGAATCCGATCCAGCAACTGGCCTGCCTTACCGACAAACGGAAGACCTGACTGGTCCTCGTAATATCCTGGACCTTCTCCGATTATCATTAAGTCGGCCTTAGAATTGCCTCGAAAAAGAACCACGTTGTTCCTTGTGGCGGATAGCGGGCAGAGTGAACACTGTTTTGCCTTTTCATAAACCTCTTCGAGGTTCTTAAAACCGCACTCGGAACGGGTGTTTTCTCTGATAATCACGCTTTCTGTCATGGCTAAAATACTCTCCGGTAAGAAAGAAAAGAATAGCCATGTTTTTGCCGGAGCACTTTAAACTGTGTATAAGATGAATTTGCGTTGCTGCAGTATCTATGGTATCGGTGCTGGTGATATTGTGTCGCCGGTGACAGAGTTTGCCAGGGACTTCAATCTCCGCTCCATCTGCTCCACGGCAGAAGGTTTCTGAAGCTGAATCGGCTTTGCCAGCTCCAGTTCGCCCAGGGTGATAGTGCGAACCTTGATTCTGTCCGAGTCTATGCCGAGGAGTAAGGATGCTTTCTCGGCAAACTCTCTGGCATTACCGGTGGTGGCAATGTTTAATTTCGCTTCTTTGGATGCCGTTGTCTTGGGGCTGTTATCTCGAACAGTTCTCATCAAAACTCTTGCCGGATCGATCAATTCAATCTTTCTGGATGTTAGTTGTTCTAGATTGGCTATTAATGAGTTCCTCAGAAACGGATAATGGGTACATCCGAAGACTATTGCTTCTGCACCTTCCTCTAAAAGTCTTTCCGCATAAGGTTTCAAGGCTGCTTTAGCCGTGGCATGGTCGGCTAGACCGCTCTCCACCAGAGGAACAAGGTCAGGGCAGCCGAGTTCGGTTATTCGGGTTCCGCGACCGAGGCTATCTACCGCGCGGGAGAAGGCGCGACTATTTGCCGTTGACCTTGTCGCGATAACACCCACATTGGAGATTCCCGCTTTTTTGATGTACTGAGCGGTAGGCATCAGCAGATTGAACACTTTGACCGGGCAGTCTCTTTCCAGACCTGGTCCGAGGAGAGCGGCGCTAGTATTGCAAGCCATGACTATGGCTTCGGCTCCCTCTTTAACAAGCCAGTCGGTAAGCTGACCGACAAACTCTTTAATCTCTGCTCTGGAGCGATCGCCATAGGGACATCTTTTGGTGTCGCCTATATATATGAATTCTTTTGTGCTGAGAGCCGCCTGATTATGGATGAAACTCTTCAGAACCGAAAGTCCTCCGAGTCCGGAATCAAATAAGCCTATCTTCTCTGCGTTAAGCAGGCTTTCTATATGTTTGGGTTCCATCTACTAAGATCTCAAAGTAAAGTGGCGATTAGCGGACTTTTATGCCGAGACTTTTTTGGGCTAATCTGGATAGATTCGATATAGTACCCTGTTTTTTACTGTTTTTACCTTCTCCATTAGAGAGGTTTGATTGATTCGCGGCAATATCATCCTTGATCTCTGATTTTACTGGCGCAGGTTGAGAATTAGGTTGGCTGTTTGTTGCAACCATGTTATTTTCTTTGAGATAAAGTAAAACGCCCCGGGCTAACGCTCCTGCTATCTCAGACTGGTACTCATTTGTGACCAGTTTCTTTCTTTCGTCTTTGTGGGTGATGAAGCCCACCTCTGCCAGGACGGCCGGTACGGATGTTCTGTTAACCACGTAGAAGCGAGCTTTTCTAACCTTTCTATCCGGGGCTTTCAATCCACTCACCAGGGACTTGTGTATCTGGTTGGCCAGGCGCAAGCTCTGGGGGGTCTGGTAGTAGGTTTCAATTCCGTGAATGTCGGAGGTACTTTCAAGTGAGTTAATATGCACGCTCAGGAATGCGTCAGGATTTACTTTGTTAGTGAGAGCCACCCGGTCGGCCAGGCTCACTGTTTCATCCCCGTCCCTGGTCATGTGGACTTTCACGCCCTTTTGTTTGAGATAATCTCGGGTCTTTTTAGCTATGGCAAGGGTAATCTCTTTCTCTCTGTCGTGGCCGCGCATGGCACCAGGATCCGAGCCTCCATGCCCGGCATCGAGAACTATGGTGGAATTCGCCGGAGCGGTGATTCCTTTCAGAGGATTGTCCAGCCTGCCTACGACAATTGTGAGAGTACTGGTTGCCTGGTCCAACTCTTCGAAGACGGATGTTTCGCTACCGTCTCTGTCGACCAGGTCAAGGACCATTCTTCCCACTGTCTTATCTTTCACTGTCGGGCTGCCGACTCTCAAGCCGTTCAATAAAACACTTCCGGCTGTGTTGCCGGAGGCAGGAGGTAGGGTCGGAACGCCACTTCTCGCCAGAGCTTCAAGGTTGTCGAAATCAATTACATATCTATTGGGATTGCTCAGTCTAAAGCTTTTAAATGTTAAGTCGGTAGCTTTGTCACTTTTGATCTTGATGGTGATCGCTTCGTCACCGGTTTTGTTCAAGGTGATTGTCGGCGCCGGCGACAGATTCTCCGGCTGCTTTTGAACGGAGGCTTCGCCAGCTTTTGAAGCTTTGCTCTCCACTACATTTCTCTTGTCGGAGGAGGCTACCTTCGGGGCAATCGGCACTGCTTCTTGCTCAGTCAGGTTCTTGTAGGAACGTTTTGCTTTTCTGAAAAATTTCGATAGAAGTCCCTTCTTTTCTGTTTCGGCCGGAGCAAACTTGCCTGCTTCCGGGGCCTGCATACCGATGGGAGGTCTCAGGCCGAGTCTCTGATCCTGGCTCTCATATTTTCCAACGGTGCTAGCGTCTAAGGAGCCGATTGGAGGAGCCAGAGGTGGTGCAGAAGCTATCTTTCCGATATCTCTAGTTCCATGCTGCGATTGCTCGTAATTCGGCGCTACTCTTGGACCATGCCCGGACCGGCTGGAAAGCCAACTGGACCACTTGATTGTTAACTTCCCTGGTTTGCTATCAAAGGATACGGACCTGAGTTTTTCCGGATCGCTTGAAATTATCGCCACCCTGCAGATTGGTGGCATCTCCTGAAATTTTCCGATTCTGACCAGCTTGATACCCTTCTTTGTGGTATTGCTGGTGGTGTTAAAGGAGCTGTTAACTTCGATCACCCTGGTGGGCATCTGCCATAAAAGTCCGTGAAAGTCCGCGACCAGTATGGTGTCACCGTTTTCACCTGGTAAAACTCTTATTATCGGACGGGGAATGGTGCCTGGCTTTTCCGCCTGAAGAGTAACGGAACGACTACCGCGGCCTTCCTT
>JAUIJG010000474.1 GCA_030431355.1 bacterium | reverse complement strand
GGGTCCGATAATGGAAATTATGTTCGCTGTCCAGTCTGTCTAGACATTCCAGTTATCAGTATCAATCAGAAATAGAAATTCTTTTATTGCTCTGGCTCTTGAGGAAGGAACCACTTCTTCCACCAGGATAGACAAGGCTAATGACCAGCGACCCAAGAGTAGGACCAAACTTTTTGCAACTCCTGGCTGATGGTTACCTAAAGAGTACAAGAGGTTTCCTCCGTCTACTGGAGAGGGATTTATTCTATTGAGGTTCGAGGGGGCGATCACGGCTTTTCTTGGTATATCTATAGGATACAGTGGCAGCAATAGTCATTTAGTGAGCCTTCAAGAGATCCTGGTTAATGGATGAAATGAATGAGAAAGATTCTTTCTCCTTTGTCTGCGGAAAGTGTGGTAAGCCTGGGAAGAGTGACTCCGCAGGATCTATCACCGGTTGGATCCGGCAAGAACACCTTTGTGATTGCCCAAATCCTATTTTTGAGCGGGTAGATAGTGATACTGATCGCAGTTGGCCTAAACTTCCTTTCCCCTACGAGATTGTTGCCAATCTGGGCGGCGGTGGAATGGGAGATGTATTCAAAGTTCGGAATGTAGAAAAAGAAACCTTTCACGCGGTGAAATTGGTCCAATCACATCTTTACTCGGATATGGATTCATTGCGGCGTTTCGAAAGGGAGATTGAGATCATGAAGAGATTCTCTCATCATGGTCTTGTTAAGGTTGAAGGACACGGGGTTACCGAAGAGGGACGTCACTATCTGGTGATGGAGTACATCGATGGTCAGAGTCTGGCCGAGTTGCTTCAAGAAGAGACGCGATTGGAAGAAAGGAGAGCTTTAGGCTTGTTTATTCAGGTTCTCGAAGCTCTTTCCCATATGCATTTGCAGGGTATCGTGCACCGAGACCTGAAGCCAGCCAATATTTTGATAGAAAAGAATGACGCAGGCGAAGAGATAGTGAGGATTGTCGATTTTGGCATAGTAAAGGTACTGGATAGGGATTCCATCGACTCGACTTCCATAACCAGAACCGGCGATATTTTCGGCAGTCCATTTTATATGTCGCCGGAGCAGTGCCAGGGTGATGAGATTGGACCGCTCTCGGATATCTACTCCCTGGGCTGTTTGATGTATGAATGCTTGACGGGTTCGCCTCCGTTTGATGACGATAGTCCTGTCAAAATTGTGCTCCAGCACCTTTATGACAATCCCAGGAGCATGAACTCGTTTGATGCCGCCATAACTATTTCTGAGTCTATGGAAGAAGTCGTTTTGATCAGTATGGCGAAAGACCCCGAAAATAGATACAAATCCGCGAGTTCTTTGTGTGGTGATTTAAGGAGAATTGAAAAAGGTGAGCCGATTAAAAAGAGACGCGGAGACAATGCACCATATGGAGTGAAGGTAGCGAAGCAGTTACTTCTTTTTGTGTTGGTGGTAACAGTATTGATCGGAACTGTACTTAGTTTCGCTCTTGTAAAGGACTATTCTTGGTTTTTGAATTTGTCAAAAATCAATAGTATGACCTACGCTGAAAAACGCGAAAAGAGTAGGGTTGTAAATGACCTGGTTTCTGTTGCCAGCGACCACAATAAGCCATTTGCTAAGTTACTCCAGGCAGAGTTTCTCTATGATTCCAGAGATCTGAACGGGGCTGGAAAGTCTATCAGTGAAGGTTTGAAATTGTTGCAAGAGCGAGGAGATAAGTCTCAGAATCTTCAGCCGTTTTATCGACTGTTAATCGCTATAGAATTAGATCAGGGCAATTTAGAAACTGCCAGGAAATATTTTTCAAAGTTGTATCAGCTTGCCATAGATGATCGACAGAACCATGAAGGAGTAAAAGGTATTAGTATATTCCAAGGGTTTTATTTGCCCGCACCGGTAGTGGTGAAAGAGGATGTACTTGCCGATTTTGCAGACGCATGCATGGCCAGGGGCTATTACAAAGAGGCTGAATCTATCTACGATAAGGCAATGACCCTGGCTAAGGAAGAAGATAACGAGCGCTTTCTATTTAAGGTTGTTAGAAAAAGAGCAGTTCTGGCAGATAAACTAGATCGACCTAAGCAAGCCTCTTCCCTGCGCCAAGAAGCACTTTCTCTTCTCAGGAAGCCACAGTTGAGTGGTTCTACTTTCCTTCTAAGAAGATTGGGCGATGATTATTTAGCTGCCGGAGACTATAAAAGTTCCACCGCTATTTACAAGAGCCTGGGTGAGCAGACCGATGTGTCCGACTCAGATCGGTTTCTGGATCGCTTGAGATTGGCTTATTCATTGAGTCTTGAAGGTGAGTTGGGTGAAGCGGAATCTATTTACAAGAAACTTGAGTCGAAAGCCGCCCCTGATTTCAATTCCTTTGAAGGGCGGAGAGTATTGAGAGCCTATGCTAACTTCTATACCCGGGCAAAAAGATACTCCGAGGCAAAGAGTGCATATCGGCGAGTTCTACAAATTTATGAGAAGAGCGACAATCCAATGCGATTGGCTACTGTAGGCATAAGACTTGCGATCGCTACCGCCTTGTCCGGTGACTTAGAAGAAGCCCAGAGAGTTTTTGCTGAGTCTGAAAGTGCTTTTCAGCGGATAAACTTTGGACAATTGCAAGACGATGGTGTTTTTGAAGAGTACAAGTTTCTGCTTGAGTGCGCCAGGTACAAGTCCATTTCCGAAGAGATTGAATCAAGTAGGGAGTTTGAGAAGAAAGCTAAGATTCTGGTGCGAGAACTCTCGCCAAACACATTGTCCGGTCTCTTGGAGAGGGATAGGGCGGCGCGGATAGTCGATGGTGACTATTTGTTTTTTGAACGGGAGCCAGGTAACGATGACTGATCCTCTCGACAGAAAAAAAACAGAGGTGCGAAATCTATGCCCATTTTGCAACAAACCTATGTCCAGGCAATCGCTGGGTTCTCTTTCCGGTTGGATTTTTGATTTTAACCGATGCCGATGTGGAACCGGTCACTTACGAGACAACGTAAGTGACGACCCCCTGGCTGTCGAAGAGATCGCCGATATGCTGCCGGATCGCTACGAGCTTCTCAAAGTAAGAGGGAGCGGAGGTATGGGCTGGTTGCTCAAAGTTCATGATCGCGAGTTGGGAACTGATTGCGCACTAAAATTGATGAAGTCAGACCTGGTCAAGAGCCCTCTAGCTAAGAGACGTTTTGAGATCGAGTCTGCCACCGCCGCCAAGCTTGATCACCCCAATCTAGTATCAGTGATTGATCACGGTATCACCGCTAATGGTGCTCCATTTATCGCCATGAGGTATGAAAGTGGCTTGAGTCTTGCCGAGATCATGGAGCAAGAGACCTATATTCGCGTTGAAAGAGCTTTGCCAATCTTTATGCAGATATGCGAGGGGATGCTGTATTCCCATGGCAAGGGAGTTATTCATAGAGACTTAAAACCGGGAAACATAATTGTAAACAACTTCCATGGCGAGCCGACCATTAAAATTGTTGATTTCGGAATAGCTTTTGATAGCATATCCGGTGCCGACATGGAGACAATCACCATGACCGGAGAGGTTGTGGGTAGCCCCCAGTATATGAGTCCCGAGCAGTGTCGTGGCGAAGTCGTCGACCATCGCACGGATATATATTCCCTTGGCTGTGTTATGTACGAGCTTCTTACTGGACATTCACCCTTCGCATCTCCGAATCCAGTTAAGACTATATTGAAGCAGTTAAATCAGCGTCCAAGCCGGTTTCGAAGTAAATTCGCTTTTCTCAACATACCCGGAGCCATGGAGAGAATTGTATTTCATTGCCTGGAGAAGAAGATCGTGATGAACGGGATCCGCATTGAAGGAGAAAGCGGCATCGATTTTACGGCTGATCAAGACACGAAGGACATGATGCAGGCGGCGGT
>JAUIJG010000473.1 GCA_030431355.1 bacterium | reverse complement strand
GACTATATTCGAAAAATACATCCACAGTAGCCAATATGGTGGCAGAGGTAGCTCTCACCGGCAAATTCACCACAGCCCAGGGCGAAACAGTTAACATTCCAGATTCTACTTTCCAGCCGGACCCGGAAGCTGCCAAGTTTCCAAATGATGACGGACAGAGAGACTTCGCCGGCCAGATATTTGACGTAACAGCCTTGAACACCGCATACAATGGCAAAGGTTACCAGTTTGAACAAAGACAACCATCGGATAGCAATCCTTCCGGGGAGACGATGCTGGACGCCAAAACCGGAGAGGAGCTCCGCTTCGGTGGGTTAGTTCTGGGTCAAGTATCCGACGTGTACAAACAAATCACTGGCGAGGAAGCAGACTTTATAGTCAGGGCTAAACAGCCATTTCAAATGCCTTTCGAAGGTGTTCAAGCCTTTGGAAATACCGAGCAGTTCAAAGATTTTCTAACCAGGGCAAAACAAGAGAACAACTTCCCCCTTGTATTCGCCGTCGATGGGTACATGTCTCCTATCAGCGCCACAGGCGGCGCCGACAATCCGGTGGGTGCCGATGGCGGACACGTTGTTTCCATCACAGACTATGATCCAGAGACAGGAAAAGTAAAAATAGACAATCAATGGGGAAGCCGCAATGATCGCCTGGACTCAGAGCAACAAGTATCCTCCGACCAGGCATTTTACGCCAGCCTCGGCTCCAAGGGGTTGGAGACCTACCTTCGCAACGACGCCCGGACACAACACCCTGACTCTCCGTCTAGAGAGCAGTTCTCCTTTGCCACCAGATACTACGATGCGGTAAGAGGAAGCAGTTTGACCCATGACTATGGAGAGTTCTTTGCCGGAGGAGAAGTTGGAAAAGCGATCTTAGATCCGAATCTCGGCTCGGAAGAAAAAGGCACGGCAAATGCCCTCTTCGAATCCATGTCTCCCAGCGGACAACTGGGCGTGTTAAAAACCTTTGCCCAGTCGGGCTTACCCCAGGGCATGACCGAAGAGCAATTCATAACCCGGGTCGCAGATGCCACCACCAAAAGTGGCATCACCAGGGAACAACTGTCAGGAGACTTTGATAAACTTCCGGATCAGTATAGAAGTTTCTTGTGGTCATTTTCCCAGGAAAGACGCGAAGCACTGCTCAAGACCATGGGTCAATAAGCAAAGAGCAATAAGCGAGATAGCAAAACTCATGAGAGATAAGAAGCTTTAGAATCACTACTTGGAAGAGTCCCAGTACCAGGAATGAGGAAACATGGAATAAGATGCCAGATCTCGATTGAGTGCATCTCTTTCCCGGGCATAAGAGTCCCTTTCATCATAAGCTATATCAAGATCGAGTGATCTACTGACGCTACCATCCACATCATCCCTGGTGACAGCAGCCCTGGCATGATCGATTTGCAATCTTGAACGGGTCCCCATACCCTGCTTCAGGGCTTTATCAAATCCGGTTTATTAAAGTTGCTCAGGCCAGACTTCTACTGACCACTGTAATGCCTAAGCACAGCATCCGCGCTGATGCCGGAGCCATTGATCTCACTCTGAATCAGATAGAGATACTCGGAATCAAATCCGCTGTGTCCATTCTGTTCTAGAATCACTCGCACTTCCTCCATCCTCCGCGCTTCATCCACGGTAAGTTCATCATCGTTCAACTCTCGCTTGTATTTTGAGTAGTTGTCCTGGAAAAGCGCTTCCTCTTGCTGCCGTTTCAGGGCTTCCTGACGTTGAGCTTCCTGTCTGGCTAATTTTGCCTCCTGGCTGGAAAGTCTTTCAAGGTGAGGGTAAGATTCCTCAGACCTTTTTGCGAATGTTCCAAGTCGCTCATCAGTCGCGGCGGCCTGGGCGATCCACTTGCGCAGCACGTTCCTGGTTGCGATTGCTGGCAGAGGCTCGGCAGTAGGGAAATCTACTTTCCCTGGTCCCGAACCAAACAAGTTAATATCAAATGAACGACTGGCCATAAGATCCGGGCTTAAAAAGTCCTGTAAGTTTCCTACGACAGTTCTATGATCGATTCCATTAAAGGTTCCGTTTGAATTATAGAGACCAGAAACATCGCCGGCGGTGGTAACGTTGTTATCGGCGTTTCGACCCAAAAACAAGGTCCAATCATTTTCTGGATCCGCCTGATCTCTAGCTTTGGGAGAAGCTTTGAAATCTACAGGGACGATCCTGCCGCTGTTATTTTCTCCAATTCCGACAAAAATCCCGTCAATTTTGGCATGATCAAGGGGCGACCCCTGGGTGCCAGGGATGAATACCCAATCTTTCATCGGTCCATTTTCAGCGTTGGACATGCGCATAAGATACCGCTGGGCGGCATATTCATAGCGGCTACCCACTTCATCCGTGATAGCTTTTGAGTCAGTGGACGCGGCCTTGTCCCCTGTGAGAAGATCCGGTTTTCTGAAATTCGGGTTTACCTGTTCGAATCGATCCCTGACAAAGCGCATGGTCGCCACATCGGCATTTCTCAGCGCTTTCAAAGGAATGACAAAGCCTTCGGCTCCTTCATCAAATCCTCTATTCGCTTGCATAATGAGGAGGTCTGCATAAGCTCTCTCATCGAAATTAGGAGGACGATTCTCCTTGGGTCCGTTGAACCATGCCAGATTTTCCTTGAACCTTGTTGCCTCCGGCGTATTATTGCCCTGCAGGTCAGTCGAAATTCGAGAGAGTTGTAAACTTTGCTCCGGCGTCACTCTTTCCGGTGGCAGATGGGGAGGAGGCTTCACCACCGCTGGCTTAGCCGCAGGAGGCAATACCTCACGCAATCTATCTCTAGCCCTGCTTTCTGCGTCCCCATTCAACCTCAAAGTGGGACGCCGGGCGTTTCCGTTGCCTCCATCAGTACCATCACCATTGGTGGCGGTCACTCTGGAACGATCGATACCGGTCGGACCGTTGTCCACCACCAGCTCAGGCCCGGTTCTTGGAATCACCGGCGGCACGGCTTCGGCAATCACCGGTTCAAAGTCACCGTTTGCCACCATTCTCTCATCCAGGACGGGAGGACGGTTATCGTTTGCTGCGGGAGGCAGATTATCGTTGCCGTGGGGAGGGACATTTCTGCCCTGGCCGCCGACAATAGTAAGTGAAGGCAGAACGGTCTCGGCAGGACCGGCATCCCCATCATCATTGGCAGAACGTACTCTGATTCGCTCGTTACCGGTAATAGAGACCTCTTCGCCCTTATTTACCACTCGGACAACTTCTTGACCGTCCCGTCCGGTGCTCACCACCTCCATTGGACCGTCTTCACTCTTGAATTTAAGATCTCCTTCCGGGGTCTTTCTAAGAACACCCCGGAGAACTCCCGCTCCATACCCGAAGGCTAGAGTCATGCCACCCCCAACCAGCGCACCGGTCCCGGTATCACCCAGGACATTTGTCAAATTCTCGCCGATACTCTTGTCTGGGCTCCATTCCAGAGCGCCTCTCACCGTTCCTGCCACGGCACCGGTACCCACACCCAGCTTAGTCGCTTCATAGAGCATAGCCTGGGAGCTGAAGTAATCTGCGGCACCTCTATTGAGCGCACCTGAATAACCGCGCTCAAGAGCTAGAGTTAGAGCCTTTATCTCATCGGGGGTGGCTCCTTCCCGGGCGACGGACTGAGCCAGCTTGGTTAGCTCCGCCTCTGGAATCGCTCCTTCTCCGGACCTGACAGCTCTCTCCGTCAATGTGCGCAGGCCAGTGGAGAGCTGCTCTTCGGCACCTTCTCTGATAAGCGGATTGGTGGCAAGCTCAGATGCCGCCTCCACCGCGGCTTTGTCGCCAATACGCAGGAATGTTCCGATTCTAGCGGCCGGAATAGCCATTAAACCTGCGTCCACTCCGCCAATAATCAAGTTCTTGGTGACGCTCCACGGATCGGTCTTTTCGGCAAGACC
>JAUIJG010000472.1 GCA_030431355.1 bacterium | reverse complement strand
ATCAACGTCACCGACAACCATCAAACTTCTACGAGTCCAGTACTTCTCTTTCTCTTCTTCATCGGTGAATTTGGCATGGGTGAGAAGACGAACCATTTCATATTGAACTTTGTTGGTGTCTTGAAATTCATCCACGAGTACATGTCTGAAACGGGCTCTCAATCTTTGTCTGACGTTGATATTCTTCTTCAGCAGCTCGCTAAAAATAAGGATCAGGTCATCAAAATCCAGGGCGTTGTTTTTTGCCAACTCCGCCTGGTAAGCGTTGAAGATGTCTGAAATTCTTGTCTCTCGGTATGTTTTTGCGTCATAAGAATAAAGTTGACAAGTGTATCCATCGTTCTTGAGGGCTGAGATCGCGTACTTCATTTCTTTTGGATGGAATACTTTCTCGTCCAGGTTGAGCCTTTTAACCACGCCTTTCATGACGTTCTGGCTATCGGTCTCATCGTAAATAACAAAGTTATTGGACCAGGTATGACCTTCTTCTGATTGGTAGTTCTCAATCTCCTGACGCAATAAGCGGGCGCAGATGCTGTGGAAGGTCCCTATGGTCGACCATCTAACCGAATCTTTGCCGACAATTGTCTCCACCCGAGCTTTCATCTCCTGGGCGGCTTTATTGGTAAAGGTTACCGCTAGAATCGAGGCAGGATCTTGATCGAGGACAGTGGTCAGATAGGCGATTCGCCTTGTCAGTACGGTGGTCTTTCCACTGCCGGCTCCGGCGACAACCAGGGTAGGACCCCAGCCATGGGAGACGGCCTGCTTTTGCTCTTCGTTCAATCGAGCAAGTAAATCCTTTTTGGGTTGTAGTTCCGCGATCATTTCGCCTCCTGTTGCCTCCTGATTTCCTGACCGGGCATGTTTACCGGTATCTTGGCTTGCCTTGATGTTTTGACCTGGTGCAAATTGCACGGTTTTATGAGAAATATATCTTTTGAGATATAT
The DNA here is from genome assembly GCA_030431355.1 of bacterium. The sequence continues at coordinate 2,953 of JAUIJG010000472.1, read as the reverse complement.
TGTCGGCCTGCAAGAAAGGTAGACTCTCCCAATGCCAGTCATGCTATGATTCCAAGCGGTTTCTTCGCTATGCTCTTGTAGCTTCAAGAACAGGCTGAAGATTCCGGGGACCGAATCTATAATTTGGTGCCTCTGGTACTGGCTCCTTGCTTATTTATTCTCTCCTGTTAAGGGAGTGAGGGTTGATTAAAACTTGTAAACAGCAAAGGGTCAGGAACCACATCAAGCCTTCATTACGAGTAACCTTAAGGTTTGCGTATATAGAATAGATTAGAATCTTCGTAGGCTATTTACCAGAAAATTTCAAAGAGGAAAAAGAGCAAGAGTTATGGGTCCATCCGAATCAAGTGCTGCTGCCGCTACTATCCCAACAGTTGATGAATTGGCTCAAGAGCTGTTGATGATTCAACAGTCAGGACCCAAGAAGGTCGCCGTCTTCGGTACCAGGAACCTGCCGCTTACCCACCAGCAGTTGGTTGAGATGCTTAGTTACGCTCTGGTTCTTTCCGGAAACCAAATTTTTACTAGCGGTGGTGCAAATGGTACTAACGTGGCGGTCATCCGAGGCGCCCAGAGAGCCAACCCCGATAGATTGAGCATCATCTTGCCCCAGACAATCGGACAACAGCCCGGTGAGGTTCAAGACCTCCTAATTGGCATAAAGAATATCGTTGAGTATCCAGAAAGACGCACAATGACCCTGGCCGATGCTAGTAAGATATGCAACCATGAAATTATCGATCAGTGCAATCAGGTAATTTGCTTCCTGTACCACACAAGTCATACACTATTAGAATCAGTCAACTATGCTAAAGAGCGTCGTAAAATAGTAACGAGCTTCTATCTGGACTAATTCGTTTTGCAAACAATCTCATTTAGCCACTTATCGCATCCGACCGAGTTGTTGCTTACGTGTCTGGCCGGTTTTTCCTGTTGTGTTGCGGTATTTCCGGCGTATATAAGCTGGATCAAGAGACGGCAGTTTCAGCAGTATGTGAGGGAAGACGGACCAAAGAGCCACGCGGCTAAGGATAAGACGCCCACTGCCGGTGGTGTTGTCTTTACGGTTTTGACGCCGGTTTTTGTCCCGATACTCTGGTGTCTATATGGATACGATATAGAGATTTGGCATATGCTTCCTCTCTCGGTTGCCCTTATCTGTGGTGCCATCGGTTTTCTTGATGACTTCGCCAAAGTGACGAGCAAATCGAATCAGGGGATATCTGGTTATTTGAGGCTAGCCGTCGAGTTGGCTACCGGGTTCTGCGCCGGTGCTCTTCTAGTTGCATTTAAGCAAAACATTCTCTACGTGCCATTTCCGGATTTCTTTCAATCCATATTCGGTGGCATCGTATCCACCGGAGCTACCGGTTCCATTCTGGGTGCCTGGGTTCCCCACCCTCTTTTCTATATTCTTCTAGCCGGCTTTTTGGTGGCATCGACCACTAATGCTTTTAATTTGCATGATGGCATGGATGGACTGTCCGCCGGTACAGGATGCCAGGTCTTTGCCACCATCAGTCTGATTCTCGCTTTTTTCGGTGGTCAATTCCTCCAGTATTCAACTCTAGCTGCCGGTGTTGCCGGGGCGCTTTGTGCTTTTCTTGTATTCAACAGATATCCGGCTCGTATATTTATGGGAGATACAGGGAGTCTCTTCATCGGAGGCTTGATGGGGATGATTGTTTTGTGCGGGGGAATGGTCTTTCTCTTTGTTCCTCTAGCTCTTATATATATCGTGGAAGCCCTTTCTGTGATGGCTCAGGTTATTTACTTCAAACTTACAAAGAAAATGGAAGGGGAAGAAAAACTACCTATATATAAGGTGGTATTCACCAAGCTCACCAAGCGATTGCCCGGTGATGGAAAACGTTTGTTTCGCATGGCTCCCATACACCATCATTTTGAGGTGGTTCTCCAGGATCGGGGTATCGCCGAGTGGCAGGTTGTTTTGATGTTCTGGGCGGCCCAGGCGATAATATGTCTCGGCGTTATCGGTCTTATGCTAAGGATTGGCCTTAACTGATGGGGTCGCAATTTACTATACTTATTTGTACGATAGTCCGGTCATGCCAACAGGACGACAAGAGTAGCCCTTGAAAAATGTGATGCAGCTCGTAAATGAACTGGTCTCCCAGGATCGCTGGGACGAGGCCTATTCTGTTTTGTCCAAACATGCTCAGCAGCATCGTAAAGATCCCGAGATTAGCTACAGCTTTGGGGTTCTTTGCTTCAACATGGGTCGCTATGAAGAGGCGGAGCGCAGCCTCAAACAAGCCCTGGATGTTGACGGAAATAATGCTGAGGCCCATTATCAGCTTGGTCTCTGTCTGCTCAAGCAAAATCGACCTAAAGATGCGATGCCGGAGTTTCGCTCCGCTTGCGAGTTGAAGCAGGAGTTTGCCGTGGGGCATTTGCACTGGGGTCTTGCCCTGTCTGCCATGGGTAGCTTGAGAGGCGCTCTCGGTCAGTTTAAGCAGGCGGTCAAGTTTAATCCGAACCTGGCTGCAGCCCATTATCAAGCAGGCATCTCAAGCTTCCAACTGGAGCAGTACGAAGAATCCGCTCAATATTTTCAAAATGCCGCCAATGTCGATCCTAAACTTGCCGAGGCATACAATGGGGTGGGAACCGCCTATTGTGCCCAGGGAAAGTTTGAAGAAGCCCTATCTTGTTTCGAGATGGCGGTGGCCAATGATAGTCAGTATTTTTTAGCCCACCGAAACTGGGCTGCGGCTCTGGTGCACATGAACCGCCTTGATGAAGCTCTGGGTCATTACCAGGAGGCTATCAAGCTGGCACCGGAGATGATGACGGCCAAGGACCGAGCGCTAATTTATAACGATTGGGGCGCTAATCTTTTTCGGCAGAATAAGCTGGAAGACGCATCCGAAAAGTTTTTCCAGGCGGTGGATGTGGACCCTAATATGGAGCCGGCACGCCTCAATCTAGG
>JAUIJG010000471.1 GCA_030431355.1 bacterium | reverse complement strand
AGAGACCAAGTTTCGCGCGGCGCTGGCAGCGTTTCAAAAGAGCAAAGACGTAACAGGAGAGATTGACAGCCTGCAGATGCTGGCGGAGAGTCTTGAAGCCCAACGTCGCACCAGCGAATCCGAGCCCTTGCGGCAGAAAGCGCTTGAGCTGGCTAAAACAAAATACGGAGAGAAAGGAGCAGGCTATGCCGCTCAGTTAGCCGGTATGTCTTGTTACTGTACGAAGAAAGGCAATAACGCCAAAGCCTGGGAATATGTGGAGAAGGCAAACGCGGTTCTAGGAGCAGCCGGCGGTTCGGCATCCAATCCGCTGGCTTCCGCCTATTGCGCAATCGCCACCGGACGTCTCCAAAAGATGGAAGGTAGCCGTGGACTTGCCGATCAGTCTTTCAAGAAGGCGCTGGAGCTAAGAGAATCGAAGTTGAAAGAGACATCACCCATGGTGCTTCTTGTTTGCAAAGAATACGCGACCCTTTTAGATGAGTTGGAGAGACCCGATGATGCCAAACGGCTAAAAGAGAGGCTTACAGTCGCGGAAGCAAAGTCAGACAGCACTAGTGAGCCAGCCAAGAAAGCCGGCGCGGCCATCAATCTAAAAGGTTCAAAATTCGCGAAAGTGGTGACGGAAGCAAAGAAAGCTTCCCTGGCCGAAGAGAATGACAAAGCCCTGGCTCTCTGGAAAGAGGCTAATTCCATGGCTGAAAAATCAGGAGATCAAAAGAAGATCGCCTACACGCTCTTCAAGCTAGGTGACGCTTATTCCATGCTCAAAGAGAAAGATAAAATGGCAGCCCTCTATCGCAAGAGCGCCGAGATAAGAGAGAAAATTAAAACCGATAATACGCTTGCCATGGCCAGGGTATTGACCAGACTGGCCAATGTGGAGCTGGTGCAGAAAAACTATGATGAAGCGAAGCGTCTTCTGGACCGAGCCCTGCAGATAGAGAAGGCGAAGAACGCCAGCGACGACATGCTCGATACCACTTTGCGCTCCAAGTATTCTGCCTGCATGATGACCAAAGACCTGGGTGAAGGAGAGAAGGTTTGCCTCAAGTTAGTGGACCTGGCAAGCAAAGACACCAGCCCCATAGCAGGAACCAGAAAAGCGATGACCAATAGTATGCTGGCAGGCATCTATATTCAGTCCGGTCGCACCCAGGAGGGAATAGCGATGATGCAGGAATCCGCCGGTCATCTTACCCCTGAAGCTTCCAAACAATATGGAGAGGTCACCGCTGAAGTCTATAAAAAAGTCGAGCGGGAAGTTGATGCTGCCGAAGAGAAAGCGATGGGCATAATGTAGGCTCTCTATCTTTCAGAGATTAAATCCATGGTCTGGGCTACGTGGTTTCCCCACTACCGGGCTATACGCAATATCAAAAGCACGACAACCAAACAGTCAAAAAGCCTTACGGAGACTTACATATAGGCTTTGCCCCACCCTACCGAGTCGGGTTGTTTCCCTGGTCAGTGGCTACACTTTGGTCACAGTTCACCCCTAGATTAAACATATCCTCAAGTCCCGAGGTTCCAGCATCAGCCTGGCAACGCAAGGGATTTCCCAACCCTCGATTCCAAAATCGCATTACTAAACGAGTCGCTCCCCCGACCGTTAGTTGGCAGGCTTTCGCGCCCGCCAGTTTCCCCTTGATTAGAGTCGTGTTTAAAAGCCGCTCACCAGAAAGTGAGGCCCGAGAAGATGGGGTCACAACGTCCTTCCCCACATCCCAAAGAATTGCTTCCTCTCACCGACACCCAGTGCCGGACTCCCGGTAATGATGGTGACGGCGCCAAAGATGCCGGACAAGTCGACGAGAAGACGAGCAAAGAGACCGCAGAAAAGATCTGCGAGGATGTGATTCGGGAGCAGGGCGATAAAACCTCTTCTGACGCCGGTCAAGAGAAGAACAACCTGGACTTTACTCCCCCAGAGAAAAACAAGTCGAAAGTAGACTCGGAAGACCCGGTCGACCAAGAAGCAAAGATCATAGAAGACTCATCCATTCAGATAAGGGATGAATCAGGAAAAGTTATAGCCACCAGCGGTGACGCCATACTCAGTGTCTACCTGGAGAGAGAATCTGAGTCAGGCGACATCGGCAAGATCAGATATCCGGAAGGCAAAGAGCGAAACCTCTCCTTCAAAGACGGAGAGCTATCCGAAATTGAAACCATAGAGCCATCGGCCAATGGTAAATCCCGTCGCTCTATTTTGACGAAAGAGGGTGGTCAGTGGATAGAGACCGAAGGGTCCATGAATTCCCGGGAATCTGACAATCCGCAAGAATCCGGGCAGAAAGTCTTGAAGGGCGGAGTAGAGCTATACGCTAACGGTGCCATCTCCATCGATGGAACCCTGGAGAGAGCGGACGGAAGTATACTGCCGGAGAGACAAAACGCCTCCGGTATCAAACTGGCTCTCAACGAAAACAATCTAATTGAACATATTAGAAGAGAAGATGATTCATTAGTCGAATGCAAGTATGACCATGGTCTTCTAGTCGAGATGACGGAGATAGGTGCGGATGGAAACAAAGTCACCTGGACCAAGGTAGGAGACAGGTGGATATCCGACACCGAGCCACCCCAGACTCGGCAAAGAATTATTGTTCACAAAAATGGAATAGTCAGCTTCATAGATTCCGCAGGCAAAGAAAACTTCATCACCGCCAGCGGTGCGGTTTTAGAACAGAACGAGAACGGTCTTCGCTTTGAATTCGATGAAAACGGTCGATTCAAAAATATTCGCGATAAAGACGGCGTGGCCGTGGAAAGGCTTAAGTATAAGAACGGAGACGAAATTGAGTATGCTCGCGTTGTCGGTGCCGACGGCAGAATCTGTCACTATGTCAGACAGGGTAATGACAAGGCTGCCGCAAAAGGCGACGGCAAAAGCTCCTGGTCTTTGACTATAACCAATGCTTCGGGAATGGTTGAGGAGCTCAGAGACTGGAGAGGCGAAATTAAAATCGACGATGATGGCAAAATCACGGCGGTGGAGGCAGGCAAAAACACAGTGGCCACGGAAGCACTTCTGACCCGTGGCTCCCTGGGCTATGCGCAATCAACCGACAACTCAGCCATCGATAATTCCAACATGGTCTGTACCGCAAGCAGCACCAGTATGTTCGACATGAAAGAACAGGTGATGACGAAACTTGCCGCAGACGAGGGAGACGAACTTCCCGAGCGGGAAGAGCTTATTAAAGAAGAGACAGAGCCTCTCCCTGTCACCGACAGCACCGAAGGTCAATTCTTCTCGATAAGAGTCAAAGAAGCGCGCGACAATCTGACCGAGCTTATGGAATCCCATCTCGATGAGACCCAGAAGCAGCGTTTTGAAATCATCCTAAACCGTTATGAACTACGGGCTGAAAACAGGGTTGAAGCTCAGGTAGCTGCCGGTCAGGGTCTTGAACAATGCAAGCTCGAATGGGACGAGAAGCTGACAAAATCCTACGAGAATCTGTCCAGGATGCTGGACCCGGATCTTCCTAATGCCACCTATGACCTTAGAACCAGGGCAAAACTGGTGGAATGCATGGCTTTTTCCATGGCTTGCCCGGTAAAAGCCAATGACCAGGGCAACTGGGGTTGTTGCTGGATGATCTCCGGTGTTTTCTGCGGTATCATCCAACACCCCGACAAAATGACCGATATGCTTGCCCAGCTAACCAACACCGGTCAGTATACCGACTTGAACGGAGAGACCTGGACACCTCCCAAAGGATTGCTCTCCATCACCGATCAGGGCGGTAACTGGACCATAGAGAACTGCGGCAACGGACGCAGAAGCCCGGTCTCCGAGATTCTCACCAGTGTGGCAGCCTACCTATCCGCTGACGGCAGACGCACCGACCGTGGTTCCAGGGGCGGCACTCCCACAGCCTGCAACCACGCCATGAAAAAAATCACCGGCGA
>JAUIJG010000470.1 GCA_030431355.1 bacterium | reverse complement strand
CTGACTTTCGAGAGAATGGGGCATATTCCAAGGCTGCGGCATCGGTTCGCTCCAGTTTACGATGGGGATTCATAGACAAACAAGGCAAATTCGTTATTGAGCCAATTTATTCAGCTGTCACCAATTTTGATTGTGGAAAAGCAGGAAAGGCTAATGCACAGAAGAATGGCAAATTACTGAAAATTGATAGGTCGGGTAAAGTGGTTCAACCCGATATCAACTATTTGCAAGCATACAATGATGCATACAAGCATTCATGGGCTCAAAACGAGAAACGTGCGGCAAAGAAGCAAAAGCCCGAAACCATCGGTGACATCTATGACCGTTCCGGCTTGCACTTGATCGCACTTAGAAAGAATGTACATTTAGGAGAAGTTTCAGAAGGACTCTCTTACTGCTACTTGTCGGAGAAGGCGGCGATTAGATACCACAAACTATGCCCTTCCAAAAAAGCTGACAAAAGCAGCAAAGCGTTGGGTCTCACTGGCTATATGGAGACAGATGATCCAAAAGACTGGGGCAAAAATCGATACTGTTATGTGAACACTTTGGGGCGGATAATAATACCGCCAAGGTTCTCTCGCGCGACTGATTTTGAGAAAGGATTGGCTAAGGTCGAAAGAACCATGAGCGGTATCAAGGTATTTCGTAGAGTGTCAGAGAGAGAAAAGACAGGACTAATAGATAGGAAAGGCAGACTAATTGGTGGACGTTACTTTGACGGGATGTGTTATGAACCAGACCTGAAATTCAATCATTTTAGAGTATTTGAAAAGGGTGATTGGTCAAAAGCAAAGGCTGGTTTCATCAGCAAAGATGGCAAAGAGTTAGTTGGAAACTACACTGATTGCAAAGACTTTTCTAACGGATTGGCAGCTGTAAAAGGTTCTAATGGAAAGTGGGGCTTTATTGATAGAGAAGGAAAGCAGATAGTTGCACCTAAGTATGATGACGTGGGCGGATATGGCAATTACATGTCATGGATTAAGGTAGCAGGTAAGTATGGTTTTATAGATTCGAAAGGTAAATTGACAATTGAACCGAGATTTCCAAACGTGGACGACTTTTGCTGTGGAATGGCACCAGTTGCTGTAGAAATTCCTTTGGAAGAAAAGGAAGAGATGCTGAGCAAACAGCTAGAGTGGAAGTGTGGATTTATCAATCCTGATGGAAAAGTTGTTATACCAGCTGCGTTTGCTAGTGCGAGGAAATTTTCTGAAGGACTGTGCGCAGTACAGAAAGGTCTATACTGGGGATTTATCGACAAGGCTGGGACATGCGTCATCAAGCCATCTTTCGATGAAGCCAGGGATTTCTCAGAAGGTCTTGCTGCTGTTTTAAAAGATGGGAAGTGGTTTTTTATTGATAGAGAAGGAAACACCTCTCTAAAATTGGAAAAACAAACAGAAGAGATTTGTTTGCGTGAGCATCCCAGGAGCTTTTCAGAGGGGGTCACCTTAGTTCAAGAACGAGATTCATATTGGCATTTCATTGATCGATCAGGGAAAGAGATTATCCCTGAAAGTGGTACCCGATTGTCCCTTGTCGATTATACCGATGACTGTCTATTTTCCGAGGGTCTGGCGGGGGTGCAGACATCAAAGACCTATTCCAATCGCTTTGGCTACATTGATCACAAGGGCGTTATGCAGATAGAGCCTAAATTCGGGAAGGTAAAACAATTTTCTGAGGGTTTTGCACTGGTTGCGAAATTTGATACTTACCCAGCAAAATATGGTTATATTCGTAAGAACGGCGATTGGTTAATTGAACCTGTATATGATAACGCCGGATCTTTTAAAGAGGGATTGGCTCCGGTAGCTGTGGGAACTAGGGCATATGTACCGAGGAAGAGGGCATCAGAGCCAAGTATACTCGTTTCTCAAGAATTGCCAAGCTCTATAAAATTGATTCCGAAGTGGGGTTTTATAGATACCACCGGTAATATCGCCATTAAACAAAAGTTTGAAGATGCTCGTGAGTTTTCTGAAGGGTTGGCTGCGGTCAAAGAAAATGGATTCTGGGGATTTATTGATCGTAATGGCAAGTATGTGATTAAGCCTAAATTTGAATTTGTGGACTCATTCTCTAGCGGAAGAGCACTGGTAAGAGTAGCCGATAAGTATGGCTACATTGATAAGGAAGGAGAGTTGGCGATAGAGCCTACTCACTGGTTGAGTTGTCCATTTTCTAACGGGCTGGCAATGTTTGTTTCGCCAACTGATAAGAGTAAGACTGTTTCAACCGGACCTAGATGGTGTTTTCCAGTTAAATCTAAATCTGACGTAGTTAAGTATATCCGTGGATTTACCGGTGCGGCGGGCCAGTAGATAACCCCCCTTGCCCCTACTCCATTTTCCATCCCTGCCTTGTTTTCGCTCGATCTGCCCAATATCTATAGTTTTTCTAGAATTAGCTCCGAAAGGGTATAGATAATTAGTAAAGATGGATTTTTAAATTCAGGTTTTTAGATGGCAGAGTCTAATTCAGGAATAGAAGACAAGAAAAGGCCCGAAAGCCCGCCAGATACTGCTTCTGACGCTTCTGTCGAACAAGATTCGTCCCAAGACGATTCCAGCTTCGATACGAGCCTTCGCTTGAGCGAAGAGGCGGATGACTCTTCCGATAGTTTTTCCGATAATTCTTCCCAAGACTCCAACCTACTGCAGGATTCGGACACTGAGCTAGAGCAGCCGCAAGTCCAATCAGACCAGCAAACAGACCAGCAAACAGACCAACAAGCAGACCAGCAGAGGGAGCTGCCAACTGACGTGCGGGCTGACCAGCCTGGCGACCATAAGCCCGGTGAAGCGCCTGAAGTCGATGAAGACCTGAAGAAACTCTTTGAGTCCGTGGACGAAGCCATGTCCGAGTCTCAAGCTACCACCATGGAGTTGAGGCGCTATTTGCGCGAGGCGGGGCGAAACACCCAGATGCAGGTGGGCTCCGATAGTGAAGGCAGTCTGGAGACCGTGGACGGCTCCGGTCCAGCCGAACTGATGCGATTCGACCTTTTACAGGTGAAGGACAGCGATTTTGGCGATGCCACTACCAAGGTCTATCAAGACGGCAGCGTCGTAACCACCCTGGGCGACGGGACCAAATTGCGATTTGCTTCGCCTGAAGGCGAAAACGCCGGTATGGCAGAAGTAGCCTTCAACGGCGAAGGTTTTCAGAGCGCCACCCATGCGGAAGCAAACGTCACTCTCTCCAGCTACGAAGCGGACGGAATGACCGTTTCGAGGAACGCAGACGCCACCCTGACCGTTCAGTATAGTGAGCCCCAGCCGGATGGGGCAACATCCATGACGATTTTCCCCCGGAATAGCGAAGGCAAGAAATGGGCGCGCAATTTCCCGGATTCCAGAGAGGGTCCGGCCCATAGCGTGATCGCTTTTGCAAATGGCGATAAGCAGGTAAGTTTCGACGAACCGGTTAGAGGCACCCCTGCCGTCCAGGCGCATCCTTATGAAAGACAGCAGATTGCGATGGGGCTTGTTCCTAGAGCCCATGAGCTGAATCTTGGTGGCGATGCCGAACGGCTCCTTCTTTTAGGCGGCGAGAGAGACAATCGCACCCTTTCCCTTCCTGAAAGGATTATGAGTGTCAGCCCTTTTATCATCAACCAGTCATCTGCTTTTATCCCGGCGCAATTCCAGGGTGGAAATCCTTTTGATCCGAGGATGAGTTTGTACAACAGTGGAATGGATATTCTCCAGGGGAGAGGAAACGGCAGGAACAACGGCTTCGGAAGCCGGGATACGTCGTCCCATCGGTTGAGCCTCGGTTTTTCCGGAGAGGACAATTCTTTTGGAAGAGACACCGGTTTCCCTGGCTTTGGACAACGGGATCCGGTTCTTCAACTGCTTAATTTAGGAAATGATAGACCGACCGTCACCAAAGAGCCGGAGTGGCTTCCTGCTGG
>JAUIJG010000469.1 GCA_030431355.1 bacterium | reverse complement strand
CCCTCTCTTCATCTGCCACAAAAAAGGCCTGAAACTGGACGGCACCAACCCCACCTATCTCTACGGCTACGGCGGTTTTAACATATCAAAAGTACCTTCTTTTTCCATAACCATGCTCACCTGGATGCAGATGGGAGGCGTCTTCGCCCAGGCTTGCTTGAGAGGAGGCGGAGAGTATGGCGAAGCCTGGCATGAAGCAGGTATGAAGCTAAACAAACAGAACGTCTTCGACGATTTCATCTCCTGCGGAGAATGGCTGATCAAGAATAAATACACCAGAAAAGAGAAACTGGCCATCGCCGGCGGCAGCAACGGTGGATTGCTGGTGGGGGCCTGCCTCACCCAGCGTCCAGACCTTTTCGGTGCCGCCTGTCCCGCGGTGGGAGTAATGGACATGCTCCGTTTTCACAAATTTACCATCGGCTGGGGATGGGTCTCCGACTACGGCAGCGCGGAAAATAAAGAGGAGTTCAAAGCTCTATTGGCTTATTCCCCTCTCCATAACATAAAGGAAAAGACAAGCTACCCTCCGACCTTCATCACCACCGCCGATCATGATGACAGAGTCTTCCCGGCCCATAGCTTCAAATTTGCCGCTGCTCTGCAAAAAGCCCAGACAGGCGACGCACCGATTCTTATTAGAATTGAGACAAAAGCCGGTCATGGAGCAGGCAAGCCCACCTCAAAAGTGATAGAAGAATCGGCGGACAAATTTGCATTTCTAGCCAGGGTCCTGGACTTTGAGAAAGAAGCGCAAGAGAGACTACAGGAAAACAGAGACAAGATTTAGGACTGGTACTGTTCTTTCAACCGAGGTGGAAGTTCTACTCAATCCGCCTTCCAGTCCCAGAACTATTTCAACTGCCAGGCTAAACAAATACATTTTTCACTATCTCTTATAGTAATTTCCAGCGAAAGAAAAATCCCGGACAAACACAAGGTTTATCCAGGATCGAAAAACAGCAATCAGAGGCAATTGGTTATCTCTTGATCATTGTGGAAGGCACTTGTCGAGCCGGAATCGTCGGGTCGTCGCCGGGAGCGAACTCCCTGAGCATCTGTCTTTCAACAGGCTGACCCAAACTGTCCGCGGACTCCGTTCGAATCAAGCTGCCGGCTTTGTCGAGATATTCAAGACCACTGACAGCGCTGCCGTCAAGATTGATCTTGCGCGACTTTCCATCAGCCATGGGCTCGATAAGATGGTCCAGAACATAACCGGAAACGGTGCCGCCATCATCCCCGGGTCGCCAGACCTGGGTATAAGCAAGCCTGCCGGCAACGTCGAAGACGTTGACCTCCATGAAACCGGTCTTTTCGAAATGGCGTTGAACTCTCATTCTACCGGCACTGTCAAAGTACTCGGTGCTGCGATCGCTCTCTACCAGTGTCTGCTTGTACCAGACACTTTCGCCATCTTGCCGGTAGTTGCTAATCACAACCTTACCGGGTTCAATGACCGTAACACGGAAAAGGCCTTCGCCATCTTCCTGGAAAAGTTTGATGGTAGCAATCCCATCCTTATCCCGAATCATCTCACCCTTACGGACGCCGTTGGGGTGAAATTCGGTGGTGGACATCCGGCCATCTCGATACTGAATAATCCGACGGAACAAATTCCCGCCAAAGTATTCATCCTGACGAGAGATCTCTCCCTGGGAGCGATCTGGTCGCACCACTTCCATTCTCTTGAAAGAAGAGGGAGACGTAGCCGACTGAGCACTAACCATTGACACCGGATATAGTGACACCAGTGCCACAAACGCAAGAATCACGATGCGTGCAATATTTCTCATTGTAAAACCTGTTTACTCTGATTTGACTTGCGTTTCCGCAAGTGCACAAAACTGCAGAAACGGAAGGCTCTTAGCGACTAGAGCTCTGCAAGCTTCGCTTCAAGCGCGGCCAGGGTCATGAGCCCTGAACTCTGGCTCACGACTTCGCCATCTTTGAAAAAAGCGATGGTCGGAAGCGAACGAATTCTGTAAGCTTCAGCCAGATCCACCTCCGTCTCGACATTCACCTTGACGATCTTGGCTCGGTCACCGACCTTTTCGCTCAGAGACTCGAGAATGGGCGCGAGACGACGGCACGGCTGGCACCAGTCCGCGTAGAAATCGACGATGACAGGAACATCGGAAGAGAGCACTTCAGATTCGAAATTGTCTGCCCGTCCTTCGATCAGTTTCGTGTTCGACATAACATTGACTCCAGGTTTATTGATGCAAACTTCTGTGAGTTAGCAAGAAATGGTTTTTGAGCTGGAATGAATCAAAGAGTTAGACGGTTTCAGCTTTCCGGAGACCTGACAGACTCAAGCATCACCATTCACGTAGAAAGGTCTAGCGGCTTTCTCGGGGATGAACACTATAAGTTGACTGAATCTGAATAATGGAAAGACTGAATCGCCTCGCTCTGAAAAATAAGTACTCTGAAATACCAATCTAGTAAATCGAATCTGCCCAGCCCCATTCAAGTTCTTCGCCTCTTCCATCCCCTTATGACATCCCAGGAAGGCTAGCGCAAAAAATGAACGCAACATTTAGGCGAATACAAGGGATATAGGCTCGATATACAACTTGACGGAGGAAACCCATTAAACACGTTAGCAATATCAAAAAAACAGTAGAAATTGGGCCGCCTTGTTGTCATCAGAAGGCGCTAACCATCTTTCTTCTAAATTTTCTGGATATCGGGTATTGATGCTAAACTTGAGCGATAAACTCTGCAAAGGAATTGATTGTCACCATGCGCATTAGAAATCAGAGCGGTCTTGCAAACTGGGCCAAGTGGTTGATCGGCATAGTTGCCACCGTGTTGGTGGTTGGACTCGGTTCTTGCACAATCATGGGCTTTCTGGCATACAACTACGTAAAAGATGCCGCCGACCCTTCTAAAGCAAAAGAGCTTGCGTCCACCATGGTGACAATCAAAGAGCCTCTTCCAAAGCGCTTTGAATATAAAGCAGGAATGAACATTTTCGAAACCGTCAGCTTTGTAACCATATTGGATAAAACCAACGAATATTCTTACTCACTGGTCAAAATGATGACCAAGGAGAAAGAGAAAGTTTCAGCCGAAGATCTGGTGGAAGAGCTGGCAGCAAGAGGCGTTCCATCGGGCGGCTCCAGCGCAAACACAAAAATCAAAGTCCAAGAGAAAGGCAGCATGGAAGTTGGCGGAGTGGAAATGCCTTATGTCATCGGAATAACCGAAAACAAACAAAGAACCGTTCCAGCCCTGATGGGAGTAGTAATTCCCAATGACAAAAACGTCTTGATGCTCATCGTCTTCGCCCCACCGAAAGACAAAACCATAGACGTGGAACAAACAAAAGCGTTTTTCTCAAACATCTCCTCCTTCAAATAAGTTGTCTAGAGCACCAGCAAGAATCTAAGCATCAAAAATGCCTGGACCATCGACTCTGTGCAGATAAACAAGCCTCTTATTTGTGTAAGCTAGCGCAGGCACAAAGCAAAAAGGGTTTAAAAGTACTAGCGGCAGCCGAAGACGGCTGCTTGCAAGCCGTTGCCAAGCAGAGGATATCAAACAGAAAACCAGTCCTTCCCTTGACTACCAACTGGTTTCCGGCATTTCCTTTGCCCTAGTCTCTATACATATTTTATTTTCTGATTTCAAAACTTTTTTCTCAGAACATCAAGAAACTTCGGGTAACAGAACATTCGCACGGATTATTTAATCCCGCGTTAGATCAGGAATTGCCCTGAAAATGTGACCTGCCGACTTTTCTTGAAGCTTATAAAACCGAAAGGAGAAGGCATGACCAAACATTGCCGAACTGCGAGCCGCAACATGTGCACGCCGCAGGATAAGATTGCTGCCCTTTTCGTTGATATCGACGGTACCGTAATGGAGTGCCAGAAATACTTCGACCGGGCAGAGAATGAGTTTTCTAAGCTTATGTCGCTCT
>JAUIJG010000025.1 GCA_030431355.1 bacterium | reverse complement strand
CAACCCATCTTTGCTTGCAAAGTAATGCTCTTTGATCCCCAGAGCAAAAAAGCTGTACGTAAAGAGTTTCGCAAGAAACTCAGTCTATCAACCCAAGGAAGGACGACAACGACCGTTCTGTCAAGGTGAGAATAAATGATCAAGGTAAAAGAGCACTACGAATCAAAAGTAACGGAAGCACTGAAGAAGCAGTTCGATTACACGAACGATATGCAAGTGCCCCGTGTGGAAAAGGTCGTCATCAATATGGGCCTTGGCGAAGCTACCGCCAACTCCAAGATGATTGAAAACGGCATCAGTGACCTGACCATAATCGCCGGTCAAAAGCCGATTGTGAACCGCGCCCGTAAATCAATCGCTACCTTCAAGGTAAGAAAAGGAATGCCGGTAGGCGTCTCCGTTACCTTGAGAGGAAAGCGGATGTACGATTTCCTGGCGAAGCTGCTTCACATCGCGCTTCCCCGTATCAAAGACTTTCGCGGTCTATCTCCGAAGTCTTTCGACGGAAGAGGCAACTACTCTCTGGGTATCAAAGAGCAGTTGATTTTTCCGGAGATCAGCTACGACAAGATAGATACCACCCGTGGTATGGACATTGCCATCGTCACTTCTGCTAGAACCGACCAGGAAGGTCTGGCTCTGCTGAAGGAAATGGGAATGCCCTTCCGCAAGTAAGACAGATTAAGTAGAAGAGAGGACACCAATAGTGGCCAAAACATCGATGATCGACAAAGAGCACAAACGTAGAGTTTTAAGTGCTCGTGGCAAATATCCGAGGGTTCGCTTGCGTAATCGCTGCCGAATCTGCGGACGCCCCAGGGCTGTCTATAGAGATTTCGGGTTGTGCAGACTGTGTCTTAGAAAAATGGCACATGAAGGTTTGCTGCCAGGCGTAACCAAGTCGAGTTGGTAGGAGAGAAGAGTAAATGCCAGTTACAGATCCCATCGCCGATATGTTCACACGCATCAGGAATGCAACAAGAGTGCATGCCCCTGCGGTTGAAATGCCCGCTTCTAAACAGAAGGTGGCTATCGCAGAACTCCTGCGTAACGAAGGATTCATAACATCCTTCGAGACAAAGGACCTGGGCACCCCTGAACAGAAGATGCGTATCGTATTGCGGTACGGTTCCAAGGGTGAGCAAGTCATCCAGGGAATTAAAAGAGCCAGTCGTCCTGGCTTGAGAGTTTATCGTGCAGCCAAAAAAGTGCCCCGTATATACGGTGGTCTAGGTATAGCTATAGTAAGCACCAGTCGCGGTCTGATGACAGATCGTCAAGCAAGGACAAGCCATACTGGTGGTGAAGTAATGGGCTACGTTTGGTAGTCGATTAAAAGGTCGAGGAAAGAAAAATGTCCCGTATAGGCAAATCACCAATTAAAGTACCTTCCGGCGTTACGGTCACCATTAACGGTAGCGACGTGACGGTCAAAGGTCCGAAAGGCGAATTGAAGCGTACTTTCAGACCGGAAATCAGCATCTCCCAAGAAGGAGATGAAGTGCTGGTCAAAAGAGACAGCGACGAACGCAGCTCGCGTAGTTTGCATGGTCTCTCCAGAACGCTTCTCAATAATATGGTAGTCGGAGTCTCCTCCGGCTTCGAGAAGAAGCTCCAGGTTGTGGGTGTCGGCTACAGAGCCGCCGTCGAAGGCAACAAATTGGTTCTCGCCCTGGGTTACTCACACCCGGTCGAAATCGAATTACCCAAGGGTATCTCTGTCGAAGTCGGCAAAGGAAACATCATTACCGTCACCGCCTACGACAAACAAGCTCTTGGTGATTTCTGCGCCTACGTCAGAGGCAAGAGACCGCCTGAAGTCTACAAAGGCAAAGGCGTTAAATACGAAAACGAAGTTATTAGGAAGAAAGCTGGTAAGGCCGCGGCCGGAGCCAAGTAAGGATTTATTGAGGGTATCGTCATGATCACGAAGCCAAATAGAAAAATCACGCGACTGAAACGACACCGTCGTATCAGACGCAGCATCTGGGGCTCCACCGAAAGACCTCGTCTGTGTGTCTTCCGCTCCAATCGCCACATCTACGCCCAGGTCGTGGATGACTCCACTTCCAAGACACTGGCTTGCGCCAGCACTCTGGATCCGGAACTGAAAGATGCCTGCAAAAAGCCCTGGAACAAGGAAGCAGCCAAATCAGTAGGCGAACTGGTGGCCAAAAGAGCCATCGACAAAGGTGTCAAACTGGTGGTCTTCGACAGGGGTGGATATATCTACCACGGTCGCGTAGCCGCTGTTGCTGAAGGTGCTCGCGAAGCGGGCCTTCAAGTATAAGTTTCAACAACTCTTTTGAAAGAAAAAGGAATCGATAAAGAAAATGGATAAAGAGCAAAAGCCAAACGCTGGAACCCCAGAAGAAGCGAAAAACGAAGAGCCGAAGCAAGCGAAAGCTCAAGAGCCGGCCAGCGCTAACGCTGAAACCCCGGCTCCCGAAGCTGAGAAGCAGGACACTTCAAGTGCTCCTCCTTCCCGTGGTGGCAGAGGCAAGGGCAAGCGTGGTGGCGGACGTGAAGGCGGTGGTCGTCGCGGTGGCGGCGACAGACGCGATGACCGTCAGGATTCCGAATGGGAAGAGAAAATCATCCAGGTACGCCGCGTAACCAAAGTTGTTAAAGGTGGTAAAAAGCTGAGCTTCCGTGCTGTAGTTGCCGTAGGCAACGGCAAGGGTCAGGTCGGTGTCGGTATCGGCAAAGCTTCCGAAGTTATTATGGCGATTCAAAAAGGTATCGCCGACGCTCGCAAGTCTCTGGTCAATGTACCGATTATCAAAACAACCATTCCCCATGAGATTATTGGCAGACAGGGCTCCAGTCGTGTCTTACTGAAACCAGCCGCCAAAGGTACCGGTGTTATCGCCGGTGGTGCCACTAGAGCCGTTCTGGAACTGGCAGGTATCGGCGATGTGATGTCCAAATCACTTGGATCTCGCTCTCCTTTAAACGTTGCCAGAGCCACCGTTAATGGTCTGGGTGAACTTCGTACCTTTGAGCAAGCTGCTCGTTTGAGAGGTATAACCATCAAGCAAATGCTTTCTTAAGCGTTTGCCGGAATTAGGGAAAAGACTGATGTTAAAAATCACGCTAACAAAAGGAATGATTGGCAAGAAAGAGACCCAGAAAAAAGTGATCAAGTCACTTGGTCTCGGTAAATACGGAAGTTCCGTAGTTCATGCCGATAGCCCCACCATAAGAGGAATGATCAACAAAGTTTCTCACCTGGTATCGGTAACTGAAGTTTCCGATGATACCCCCACTGGTAAAATCACCAGAAAGAACAACAAATAGTTGTCACAGAAGCCGAGTCGGTGATCCGATCAATTGAAAAGCTGAGTCGGACCGGCGCAAGGTAAAGGAGCAATAGAAATGAGACTCAAGGATTTAAAACCTGCTGAAGGTTCCAGAAGAAAAAACAAACGTGTCGGTCGTGGTATCGCCACCGGATGCGGCAAGACCTGCGACCGTGGACACCGCGGACAGGGTCAAAGATCCGGTGAAGGCAAGAGATTCGGATTCGAAGGTGGACAGACACCTCTTTTCAGAAGACTGCCTAAAATCCACAACTTCGATACTGTAAAACGCAGAAATTGGGTAGCCATCAACATCGGTGCTCTCAACAAATTGCCCGCAGGTACTGAAGTCACTCCGGAAAGTCTGGTGGAGCACAAAATCCTTGACAAAGAGAGTGATTCTCTAAGAATCCTCGCCAATGGCGAACTCACCGTCAAGTTGACAGTGAAAGCTCATCACTTTTCCCAGAATGCTATCGACAAAATTCAACAAGCCGGCGGCACCTACGAAGTAATTCAGCCGGAAAGACAGAAACGTGGCCGAATTCCGGTTGGCAAATAATTTCAAAACCAGTCTTCTCCTTCTTAACGTGGGAGTACCCTGTTTGATTCAGATAGGGATATAATCTGTTGCAAAAGAGGAGGATGAAACTTAAGTGAATAATCCGGGTGCCAAGGGCGGCCGTATCGGCGGTCCAGAAAATCTAGCCAAGCTGCTCTCCGCAGCAGGTCTCAAAGAAAAAATATTCTTCACCCTCGGTATGATCTTGCTATACCGAGTCGGTGTGCATATTCCTTTGCCCGGAGTAGATTCCAGCGCCTTTCTCAAACACCCTGAGTATGCTCAGAGTTTGCTCGGCATGGTTGACCTCTTCACCGGTGGTGCCCTGAACAAACTATCTATATTCTCCCTCGGTATCGGTCCATATATCACCGCATCAATTATTATGCAGTTGATGCAGGCGGTGATACCACAACTTGAAGACTTGCATAAGAACCAGGGCGAGCAGGGGCGTAAAAAGCTTCAGCAGATCACCCGGGTGTCGACTGTGGCGATATCTATTCTCCAGTCGATCATGCTATCCAACCTTCTGATGAAGATTCAAAGTCCGCCGGTTGTACTCACTCCCGGAATCTGGTTCGTTGTCACTTCAGCCATTATTCTTACCGGCTCCGCCATGTTCATCATGTGGATCGGTGAAGTGATTACGGAACGTGGTGTTGGCAACGGTGCTTCACTCCTCATCTTTCTCGGTATCGTAGCCCGATTGCCGGTGATGATTCATAACACTTATGACGCTGTGCAGACCGGTCAATCTCCTGTTTGGGGCGTAGCGGTTCTTAGCGGATTATTCTTACTACTTGCGGCCTTGATCGTCTGTTTACAGCAAGGTGTCCGAAAAGTGATGGTGCTAGGTGCCAGACGGAATGTAGGTCGCCAGGTATTTGTGGCGGCTCCGGATGATCATATGTATCTGCCCATCAACCCCAGTGGTGTGATGGCGATCATCTTCGCCTCATCCTTAATGATGTTTCCGACAACGGTGATGCAGTTCGTGGCCCAGGGCAAATCAAAAGATCCAGGAACGGCCATATACGAGTTATTGATCAGCATTCCCGGACTGGGCAAAGGGATAGAGACCGTAGCGCAGCAAACATGGGCCCAGGACACCTGGGGCTTCATCTCCACTGAATTAGGGAACTGCTTCCAATACTATAAATGGGAGCATTCCGTAGTCTACTTCGTTTTGATTATCTTCTTCGCCTATTTCTACGCTTCAATTATTTTGCAGCCCAGGGATATGGCCGAAAACTTGAGACGGCAGGGAAGAGCGGTCCAGGGCGTGAGACCTGGAAGACCGACCGCAGAATTTTTAGAAGACACATTGACCAGACTGATCTTTATTGGCTCATTCGCCATAGGTCTGGTGGCTATTCTTCCGATCCACTGTGAGCAATGGACCCAGGTAACCACTCTCCAGGGACTCGGCTCAACATCTCTAATCATCCTGGTCGGTGTCGCCATCGATACCCAGAAACAGATTGTCACCCACGCTATTTCGGCTCGCTATCAGGCCAGAGGTATTTTCCGGAAACCTGATGCGGGAGAAGCATAGTCGTATAAGAGAGAGGCGAGATAAAGATGAAGTTGTTATTTTTAGGAGCCCCTGGAGCCGGCAAAGGTACCCAGTGCAAAATGCTGGCGAAAGAGAAGAATCTGTTGCATCTTTCTTCCGGAGATCTCTTGAGAGAAGCGGTGAAGCAGGGAACAGAAGCCGGTATCAAGGCTAAAGGCTTCATGGATAAAGGCAATCTGGTACCCGATGAAGTATTGATCGCCATGTTCGAAGAGAAACTATCCAGACCGGAGCTGAAGAATGGATTTATTCTCGACGGCTTTCCCCGCAATCTGGAACAGGCAAAAAGCCTGGATTCTCTCTTGACCAGATTGGACATGGGTCTGACCTCGGTTATTAATCTGGAAACTTCAGATGAGATTCTGGAAGAGAGGATAACCGGTCGCCGGGTCTGCCCTAACAAAGAGTGTAATTTCGTCTTCCATGTGAAATTCGCCCCTCCGCAAAAAGAAGGGATCTGCGACAACTGCCAGACCGAACTGGTTCACAGAACCGATGACAAGGCAGATGTAGTCAAGAAACGGCTCAGCGTCTACACAGAACAAACCCAACCACTAATTGATTTCTACCGTCAAAAAGGATTGCTTGTCACTGTGGATGGTGAAGCCGAACCCAAACATGTTTTTCAAAACCTGCTTGAAAAGCTCAATTCACCCTGCGTCAAATAACGGGAACTGGCACCATGATATTCGAGAATGAACAAGACCTGGAACTGATTCGCAAATCTGGCAAGCTGGCGGGCGAAGTGCTCGAGATGCTGACAAAAGCTGCAGCTCCCGGTATCTCCACCCTGGAACTAGATGAAATGGCGGAGAAAAGAATTAGAGAGAATGGTGCTTTTCCTACATTTAAGGGTTACCGAGATTTTCCCGGCACCATCTGCGCCTCGGTGAACGAAGAGGTGGTTCATGGAATTCCCAGCAAACACCGCGTTCTTAAAGATGGTGATGTGCTTAGCATGGACCTGGGAGTCACTTTCCAGAGACATACTGAAGATGGAAAGATCCTTGACCTGATCGCCGACACCGCAGTCACGGTACCTATCGGTGAAGTTCCGGAAAGATTGAAGCAGCTCCTGGACGACACACAAAAAGCACTCTATGCAGGGATCAAAAATAGCTGTGCCGGAAATAATTTGGACCAGGTAGGCGGAGCCATTGAAGATGTTGGCAACCAGGGTCGCTATGGTATCGTCCGTGAATATGGCGGCCATGGCATCAGCTATAAACTGCATGACGAACCCTTTATATTCAACTACCGTACCGGTAGCAGAACAACCTTGAAACCTGGTATGGTTATAGCCATTGAACCGATGTTCAATTTAGGTGGTGACGGGGTTCGAACAAAACGGGATGGTTGGACTGTGGTGACACAGGATTACAAAGCTTCCGCCCATTTTGAACACTCGATCATGATCACCAACGGCAAAGCGGAAATACTAACCCAAAGACCTACTGAGGAAGTAGTTTAATGGCCAAGCAAGGCGTAATCGAATTTGAAGGAACCATCAGGGAGTCCTTGCCCAATGCCATGTTTCGAGTAGAACTCGACAATGGCCATAAAGTTCTTGCCCATATATCAGGCAAGATACGAAAAAACTTCATCAAAATTCTCCCCGGAGACAGAGTCAGAGTAGAGTTGACACCCTACGATCTCACCAGGGGCAGAATCACATATAGAATCAGAGAATAGTAAGAGCTCTAAGCCTTCTACAGAATAAAAGAACAGATTACTATCGGCGAAATCGAGATTGATGATTTCGCTCTTTTTTTGGCTTGTATTCCACCTCTCTCCAAAAGAAATTTTGTTAATAAAAATCCGTCTTGACTAGCCGCTCGCAGGCTATAGCCGATCACCTGGAATCGCAAATCGTCGGATGATCTCTGTATGCCTCTGAAAACCGGGCATTTGAGAACCTCAACAGATTCAAAGGAATCCCTTACAAAGGTCTCGTTGTCAAAAAATTGAGACAGCGCCAAGTTAACTAACATTGCGAAGAGAAATGCCATAAAGGGCGGAGTATATACATTGTGCTGTACAATGAGTTGTTTGTCTCAGGCTGTAGCAGTTTTGCCTCCTTCCGGACGCGAATAGTGCTTTTCCTGGCACAAAGTGTAGCTGTCCTCAAAAAGAACAGGAACCTACCATGAAAGTAAGAGCATCAGTTAAAAAACTGTGTGAAAAATGCAAGATAATCCGCCGCAAAGGTCGTGTGGCAGTCATTTGTGAAAACCCCAAGCATAAACAGCGCCAGGGATAATCACACAGTCAAAAACGTAAAATCAGGATCAGACGACCATAATTAATATAAGGACCGAGAACTCATGGCTCGAATAGCCGGTGTAGATCTACCAAAGAATAAGAAGACCAGAATTGCTCTCACGTATATTCACGGCATCGGTATGACAACCGCCGCCAAAATATGCGACAAGCTCTCTATTCCAGAACCTCATCGAGTTCACGAACTCACAGAAGATGATGTGGCTCGTATTAGAGAAGAGATTGAAAAGAGCGGTCTCTATCAAATAGAGGGTGACCTGAGAAGGGTCGAAGGTCTTAACATAAAAAGACTAATCGAAATTAACTGCTACCGCGGTCAGCGCCACAGAAAGGGACTGCCCACCAGAGGTCAAAGAACCAAGACCAATGGCAGAACCAGACGTGGTCGTAAGAGACTGGCAGTGGCAGGTAAGAAGACCACCAACAAGTAACAACCATTATTAATATTGAAGTGAAATTTCACGAATGGCCCTGGAATTCCAATTAGAATCCGGTATTCCAAAAAGTTAAAAGGAAAGAATTAGATAAATGGCTAAGTCGGCAAAAGCTCGAACCAAAAAGAAAGAGAAGCGCTACGTCCTTCAAGGTGTAGTGCACATCAAGAGCACTTTCAACAACACCATTATTTGTTCAACAGACCCTCAAGGTCAGGTTGTAGCCTGGGCTTCGGCTGGTACGGTTGGCTTCAAGGGTGCCAAGAAAGGTACTCCCTTTGCGGCTCAACAAGCGGCTGACTCAGTTGCTAAAAGATCTATGGACCAGGGTATGCGTCAGGTTGAAGTACTGGTCAAAGGTCCTGGTGCCGGTCGCGAAACCGCTATCCGTGCCCTTCAGGCTGCCGGTCTTGAAATAACCCTGATAAAAGACGTGACACCCATTCCCCATAATGGCTGCCGTCCGCCTAAACGTCGTCGAGTGTAAGGGATGACTCCCTGGTCGAAAAGGAGATTGTAAGTTGGCTAGATATACAGACGCTGTATGCAAGCTTTGCAGAAACGAAGGAGTCAAGCTCTTCTTGAAGGGTTCGCGCTGCTTTACCACCAAATGCGCCATCGAAAGAAGACGCTATGGTCCCGGACAGCACGGACAAGCTCGTAAGAAGCACTCTGAATACGCATTGCAGTTGAGAGAGAAACAAAAGGTTCGTCGGATGTACGGACTCTTGGAAGCTCAATTCTCCGCGTTCTACAAAGTGGCAAGCGCCCAGAAGAAAGTACCTACAGGTCTGAAGATTCTTCAGCTTTGTGAAACAAGATTGGACAACGTCGTCTATCGTTCCGGACTTGTTCCATCAAGAGCTCAAGCTCGTCAGTTGATAAGCCACGGTCACTTCACCGTTGAAGGCACCAAAGTTTATACCCCCTCTATCCAGCTCAAGCCCGGACAAGTTGTCGGCGTGATGGAAAGAAGCAAGAAAAGAGTCAAAGCGATTATCGAAGATAATCCCGGTAGTCCTCCCCCGAACTGGATGACTGCTGATCCTGAAAAGCTTACGGCGTCGGTGAACAATCCTCCCTCCAGGGAAGAACTTGACCCGACCATCAAAGAAGCCCTGATTGTTGAATACTACTCTAGAAGGTAATTTCAACCTTATAAAGGTTTCTACCAGGCAACCATTACGAGACGTACACGACACCACCAAAGAGAGTTGAGCGAATAAACCGTGAATAACGATTTCAATCGCCCTTACGGCATCAATATGAATAATACCGGCATGCCCGGTAGCAATGATTACTTAACCCAGGGCACTGGCATTGGTGCTCCCGGAACAGGCACTGGCGCCGGTACCGGAGCGGGAACAGGCATGGAATACGGCATCGTGCCCGAAACCAGCCCCCGTGAGCCCATCAAAATCAAATGTCTTGAGAACAAAACCCACGCCGACGGCTCGATCTACGGCAAATTCCAGATCGAACCCCTGGAGCGTGGATATGGAACCACCCTCGGTAACGCCTTGAGAAGAGTTCTGCTTTCCCATATTGAAGGATCTGCAGTGACCGCGGTTAGAATCGATGGTATCACCCACGAATTCACCACCGTCCCCGGTGTTGTTGAAGACGTAATCGATATTATGCTCAACCTTAAAGGTCTCGTGGTCAAGACATTCACCCCGGACCCTCAGTATCTTCACCTTGACGTGGAAAGACCGGGTCCTGTCACCGGAAGAGATATCTTCTGTCCGGCTGACGCCACCATAATCAATCCCGACTGGCAAATCTGCACCCTTGCAGAAGGCGGTCGTATCCGTGCTGAAGTAACCGTGGAAAGAGGTAGAGGTTATGTCCCTGCCGATGCCCACAGCCAGTACAAACAAGCTATTGATGTATTGCCCATCGACGCTGTTTACATGCCAATCCGCAAAGTCAGCTATATGGTTGAACCCACCCGGGTAGGCGAGTCCACAGATTTCGACAAACTTACTCTCGAACTCTGGTCCAACGGCGCTATCGACGCAACCGAAGCAGTTTCCCAGGCTGCCAGACAGCTCATCGAGCACATGGTACCGATTGCAGAACTCTCCGGTAAGCCGATGGTTCCGACCACGACTCAACCCCAACAGCAAGAAGGCAAGCATAGCTCCATATCTATTGAAGAGCTCGAGCTTTCCGTTAGAGCCTACAATTGCTTGAAGCGCGCCAACATCAACTCTTTGGGAGAGCTTCTCAAGCTGACCTACGATGACTTGATGAATATCAAGAACTTCGGTAAAAAGTCCGCTGACGAAGTAATCGAAAGATTGAGACAGTTTGGTCTGGGCTTGGCAGATTCACCCAAGGACAAGTAAGTAGAAATTCGCTAAAAGAGGATTCACGTCATGCGTCACCGCAAGACCCGCCACAAACTAGGAAGAGCAGCAGACCAGCGTAAAGCTGTACTGCGTAGTCTGTCTACAGAGCTGCTTCGCCATGAAGAGATCATCACCACCCTGGCCAAAGCCAAAGCGCTGAGACCGGAAGTGGAAAAACTGATTACAAAAGGCAAAAAGGGTCACTTAGAGAACTACAAAGAGTTGGCCGAAAAGGCTAAAGGTGGCGACAAGGAAGCTGCTAAAGAAGTGGCACGTGCGGTGCACCTCAGACGCCAGGTGAGATCGAAACTCTATGATAGAGAAGTTGTCACCCGTGTCTTCGATGAGATCGCCCCTCGCTATAAAGACAGAGAAGGTGGCTATACAAGAATCATCAAATATCGCAATCGCCGTGGTGATAACGCGCCGCTTGCCCTGATTCAACTCGTATAGTCCGGGTCCTCAATCTACCTTTTCCCATGCCTAAGCTGGCTTTAGCCATTGAGTACATTGGAACCAAGTTTCATGGCTCTCAGTTTCAGCCGGGTTTAAGAACCGTGCAGGCGGAGCTTGAGAAAGCTCTCAAAATCCTCACGAAAAACGACATCCGGGTTGTCTTCAGTGGAAGAACCGACACCGGAGTTCACGCACGCAGGCAGGTAGCGCATCTTATCTGGCCGGAGTCCGATGAGCCGGTTGATCTCAAAAGGCTCAACTGGAGCATTAACGGCATTGTCGGAAAAGACATGGCTGTCAGGGCTATGCAGGTGGTGGACGATGACTTCCACGCCCGGTTCAGTGCCACCAAACGTGAATATGTGTATCGGATTTTAAATAGTCCCCAGCGCTCGGCCTTGTTAAAGGATTCTCACTACTTTCTCAAGGACAGTTTATCCATAGAAGCTATGAATGACGGGGCTTCCAGGCTTTTAGGCCGCCATGACTTCAGCGCATTTCGCTCAAAAAATGCCGATTCATCCAGTCCTATTTGCGATGTTTCACGTTGCGAAATATTGAATTTAGGTGAAGGACAGCTTGAATTCTGGATTGTCGCCGATCACTTCGTGTACAATATGGTGCGCATAATAGTCGGGACTCTCATTGAAATTGGGCTCCATAAAAGAGCACCAGAGAGTATCAGCGAAGCTCTAGATAAAGGAGAGCGCCAGCTGAACGGTCCCACGGCACCCCCCAGGGGGTTGACCTTAAATTCGGTGCAGTATCCCGCGAAGTTCTGTTTATTCGAACAGAAATCGTAAATCAAGATGGCAGGAGTAACTCCGTGAAAACTTACAGTGCCAAACCCAACGAAGTCAAAAGAGAATGGCTGGAAGTAGATGCCGATGGCAAAACCCTCGGTCGTCTGGCTGTGGAAGTCACCAACATTCTGCGTGGCAAGCACAAACCTGAATTCACCCCCCATGTGGACTGTGGTGATTTTGTGATTGTGGTCAACGCAGAGAAGATTAAAGTTAGCGGCTCCAAGGAAGAAGACAAAGTCTACTACCGTCACTCGGGACATCCCGGTGGTTTTAAGCAAGAGAACCTGGCTTCGTTGAGAAAACGCAAGCCCCAGGCGATAATCGAAAAAGCTGTCAAAGGTATGCTTCCCCATACCACCCTTGGCAGACAACAGTTCACAAAGTTGAAAGTCTACGCAGGACCTGAGCATCCTCATAAAGCTCAGAATCCCAGACAGCATCAACTTGCTCACTAGGAAAACATAAAAACCTATCTGGTCAGAGAAGGAATTTCAGATCAATGACAAGTGTAATTCAGTATTACGGAACAGGTCGAAGAAAGAACGCCACCGCAAGAGTGCGTTTAGTACCCGGCACCGGCAACGTCAAAATCAACCGTCGCACGGTTGAAGACTATGTCGGCGGCAGATACGGCCTGGAAAAACTATTCATGCATCCTTTCCACGCTGCCGATGCCCTCGGTAGATTCGATGTGCATGTAACCGTAAGAGGTGGTGGTATCGTTGGTCAAATGGGTGCCATCAGACATGGCATTGCCAGAGCCCTCGCTGAAGCCTCGCCTCAGAACAGACCGCTTCTAAGAGCTGATGGACTTCTCACCAGAGACTCCAGAGTGAAAGAGCGTAAGAAATACGGTCGCAAGAAAGCTAGAAAACGCTTCCAATTCTCCAAGAGATAATCGCGATCAGTTATCGATGTCACTGCATGTTGGCGAATCTGTCGACATGCAGTTTTCTTTTGGAATCGTTTACGAAAGAGAGATAAAAAAGCTAGAAGATAACTACTGGACCATACTCTTACTATCGACAGCGGTCTCTCCGGAACTCTCTTCAAGAATCTCTTCTTCCAGAGGCTCCGGTTGTCTGGTGCTGGAGGATGGCAGTTCATCGCTGAATTCGACCATGATATCTTCTTTGTCCGGCATAATTCCGCGGGCTCGATATGAATTCTGGTATTGAAATAAAGCAACAAATGACCATACAGCCAGTACGGCGGTGGTTAGCATAAAGCCCCAGCCTGCCACTTCATTGTGGTAGATGAGGAATATACCTGCGGCAAAGGTGACAGTGGCAAGAAATAAAGCCACGGGAATGAAAAGTGCTTTTAGAGCCTGAATCAGCTCCGCCTTTTCTGCCTGTTTCTTCTCATCTTTCATTTTGGCTAGAGACTCATAATTAGCGGTTATCCAGGGGAAATTTTATCACCTCCCCTCTCCAAAAATCCCATCAGAGGCTGCTTTCTGCATTATTATGTCGTAATGGCTCCATTGGGGAGCCTAGGCAGAGCCCAATCGTGGAATGATAAATTACCGGCCATATATTAAAGTACGAGTAATTTCAGGTTCTGAAATCAATCGGTAATGTCAGACAAGAAGATTAGACCAAAGAAGAAATCGAGGAGGAAAGCCCGGAAAACTGCCGGCGCCGAAAATCTCCAGGTTTCAGCAGTTGCCGGAAGTTCCGGCTCGGCAGCGATATTCAACTTCAGCCGCGCCCAATATGGCTCGGCAGCCATCGCTTTCGGAATTATTATCCTGCTCGTCTTTGCAGCCCACGCCATTACCATATGGGGGGAGTTTGTCTATTTAGACCTCTACAACTTGTCAGAAATTCGATACACCCGGGATTGGAACAGATTCTGGTCGGATTTGATGCTCAACTCCATGGTAAGTCCCCTGAACGAGCCCCTTGTCAAGCTGTCTCTTGCCATCGATGTTCTCAGCATGGGAATCAAAAGCCCGGGAATTTTTCACGCCATAAACATGCTGCTTCATCTGGGCAATTGCCTGGCCATCTATCTTCTGGTCAGACGATTGGCGATGTACAAATTCCTGCGGGAGAAGCTGTCAATAGAACCTGATTTTCTGGCATTCGCCACAGTAGCAATTTTTGCCTGTCATCCTCTGGGCTCGGGTGCGATCAGCTATATTTCAGCCCGGTCGGCTCTTCTAGTAACCCTCAATTACATGATAAGCCTCCATCTATTTCTCTCTGGCTTTCTCTCCAGCGATATAAAGAAAGCTCTTTTCCTTTACTTATTCAGCTATCTCTTTGTCATCTTCGGAATCTGGTCCGGTCCCCAGGCAGTCACCATACCCGGTGCGTTTATCATCCTTGCCATACTTTTAAAACCAGAAGAGGAGAGTATCAAAAGTTGGGTCATGGACAGACCCTTCGAATTTTTTGCCCAGCTCCTGGTCTCCCTGGGAGTGCCCCTGGTCCTGCTCCTCAACTTCTCCCCCCTGGTAGGCAATGGCTTCGGTCTTCAGACCCTGCCTCTAATGGACTATATTGCCACCCAGTTCAAAGTGCTGGTTACTTACACCCTTAGATGTTTTATCGTTCCCTATGGTCTGTCTCTGGACCCGCCCATGACCCTGGCTGACTCGCTATTGGATCCCTTTAGCCTTCTTGGAATCGCTCTGGTGGCTCTGGCAGCCTATCTCAGCTACAGACTGAGAGATTCGATTATTCCTTCTTTTGCCCTGGCACTTTTCGTGCTTTCTTTAATCCCAAGCTGCTTCGTCCCGCATCCCGAGTATGTGTCCATAACCAGGATCTATCTCACCATGGCTTCCCTGTCCATGATAAGCGGCTATTTCCTGGTCCGTTTTTCGGTGGTCAGACCGATATCGACAATCATTGTCTCCACCTTAATCATCCTTTCTCTTGTGGGCCTCTCCAACTATCGAAACTGGCAGTGGCACAAGGACATTCGACTCTGGGAATCAGCCCGGGCACTCAATCCGGAGAGCAAGAGAAGCAGAGCTATGTACGCCTGGGCCCTGGAGTTCAACGGTCAGATGGACCGTGGCTACGAAGAAGCAAAGATTGCATACAAAAAAGACAAGACCAATCCGATTCTTAATCTGATCATCGGCACTTTCTTGCTGGAGGACCAGAAATATAAAGAAGCCTTCAAGTACTTTGAAGACGGAGTAAAAATAGCGGAGAAGGAAAACCTTTCCCGAGAGATCCAATATAAGTTAGAGACCGGATACGCAGAAGCGGCCGTCAAAACAGGCAAGTACGAAATCGCCTACAAATACGCTGACAAAGCCCTGCGAATTCAAAAAAGCTCAAAATTGTATCTTATTCAGGGTGTCAGCCTAATGGCCCAGGACAATCCCCATGGCGCTTTCATGAAGTTGCAAGAGAGTTATCTCATGGACAAATTGAACCCTGAGGTAATCCAGCCCCTGACCAGGGCCGCCCTGGGTTGCGGCACCAAACAGCTCCAGGATCTTGCCTACAATATGTCGAAGCAAGCCTACCGAGTACATGGACTCGACCCCCACATGCTTTTGCTAAGAGCCTATGCTTCCCTTGAGACCGGACGAGTTAACGAAGCCCTTGGCTATATCCATACTTATCTCAAGTCGGAGAAGCCAAACGCGGAGTCACTATATTTGATGCACGGTGTCTACAAAAAATTGGGCAAAGAGAAAGAGGCGAAAGTTTTCCTCGATTTAGCGCTGACAGCAAATCCCAACATCAGAAAAGAGATGCGACTCTATTTAAACAGAGAGATAGTAGAGCCCAATCAGAAACCAAAAAACGGCGCTGCCAAAAGCGAGAAAAAGAAGGAGGAGAAGAATGAAGGTTAAATCCAAAACAATTCGAATGGTAATTATCGCTTCGGCCTGTTTTCTTTCTGGTTCCCTGACTCAGGCCCAGGCCGGGCAGACAAGAACGGTCGAATTCCAAAAACTGCCTCAGTATCTAAAGGATGAAGCCGGCGGCAAGAAGGTAGATAAGGTAGAGATATTTGAGACAGAGCCGGGGCGCCACCGCTACAAATTCGCGGCTTTTTATCTAAAGAAAAAGAATCATGTGGACTCCAGAGTTGTTGTGTTCGAACTTCTGCAAAACAAAGATGCCTTGCCGAATCTGATCTGGAGTACAAAATGGCAACCCATACCCCGGGTTAGTTTTGTGGAGCTAAAAGACTCTACTTATAAGAACAGGCCGGTTGTCCTGGTGGTTAAAACAGATTCAAAGGGCAAGGCGGAAGGAGATCTCTTCGGCTTTGAAGGAGCTGAGATGAAGAGTCTCAAAGAGTTCAAAGGGAAAAGCATAAAACTGGTCGATGGCGAAAACGCCTCTACAGGTGAGATTATGGTGACGGATGCCGGTAAAAAATCCACCTACCGTTGGTCGCAAACGGATCAGTCGGTGAAGAAAATCAGATGAAGTCCGGACTAATCATCCGCCTCTTCTTCTTTTTCGTCCTCATCGGTATCTTCTTTGACTTTGCTATTCTCCTCGAAAGCAAGCAAAGCCGTGACAGCTTCCAGCTTTAAGTTGAGAGCTTTTATCTGATACCAGAGAACAAGAATACCGCCCAACAAGAAAACCACGGCAAAAGAGAGATAGACGGCCACCTCCTCTAACTTTCCAGTCATGGACGATTCTTTAGCGATGAGACAACTGGCGGCGGCACCAATGCCCACTGTCCAGAGAAGGCAAATAACCAGCGGTCTATTCGATGCTTTCTTCAAAATAGAAAGATAGCTATCTCTATCCTGAGCTTTCATCTGCACCCCCTGACAATACCCTTAGCAAATCCAAAAGAACCACTCTAATTTATAGAACCTCAGCCAGTTTCTCAAGACTGGCGACAGGCTCTTTACAAGCAAAATTTTCGCAGATATAGACTGTGGGCTTGTCATTCAAAGGTTGCCGGTCTTCCAGCAATTTCAATTCCTCGCCATACTTATGGGTCGCATCACTTACCACCACCACATCGTTGGGTCTATAACCAGCATGAATTTTGTTCAGATACTCCTGGCTGGCGCTGCTGTTTTCAGTAGAGACGAGAACAATCTCTCTGCCCGAATCCAGATATCGATCCAGGGCCGAGAGAAGATTGGCAAACTGTTCGGGTCTATTAAACATGATATCGCCATAGATACCAAAGACGATCCCGCTCACTTTCAAATACTTTTCTCTATCGGTTATCTTATGCAAGCGCAAAAGATTACTGACAGTGACCGAAGAGCCGGAAGGAACCGAGCCGTCAAAATGGGACCTTGGTCTGAGCACCAGATCTTTTTGATCATCTTCCGTGTAGAAAAAGCCGCCGGCCTCCTCATCATAGAATTTCTCAAAAGAGCTCTCCGTCAATTCAAGAGCGAGCTCAAGCCAGAGAGGCTCCGGGTCAATCTCGGCCAGATCTAATAAAGCCTGGACGAAGTAAGCGTAATCATCGAGATAGCCGTTTAGTTTAGCCTTGCCCCGGCCCCAGGTTCTAAGAAGAGTCTTTTTCACTGACCCAGACTCTATCTTAAGCAGATTGTCGACGATGAAACGGGCAGCTTTCACCGCTCGTTCTTTGTATGCGACAGAGCCTGTCGCCTTGTAGCCGGCCACAAAACCTGTAATCATCAGACTGTTCCAGCTGGTCAAGACCTTTTCGTCTCTTCCCGGCCTTACCCGCTTTTCTCTTTCAGCCAGGAGAATCGCTCTAATCTCCTTGCTCTTCTTCTGGAACTCTTCCAGGGTCATCTCCAGGTCCGAGGCAAGGTCTTCTGGAGACATCAAAATGTTGACAGCACTTTTACCCTCTTCGAAATTCCCGCCCTCGACAACTCCATATGCCCGCATGAACAACCGGGCATCATCCTCCGAGAGACAGGCTCTTATCTGGGCAGGGGTCCAAACATAAAATTCGCCCTCTTTGCCCTCGCTGTCAGCATCAAGACTGGAATAAAATGCACCATCCTCAGTGCTCAACTCTCTGTTTACGAATTCTAGAATTCCCTCGGCCACTTCCAGCCAATAAGTATTCTTCTCAATTCTAAAAGCATCAAAATAGATTGAGCTTAAAAGAGCGTTGTCATAAAGCATTTTTTCGAAGTGGGGGATCAACCACTTTCGATCCACCGAATAGCGAGCGAAGCCACCACCAAGATGGTCGTGAATACCGCCAAACGCCATTTTATCAAGACTGGTGGTGAGGAACTCTCTGGCCTGCTTCTTCGAAGACTCATCCGCATCCGGCGCCGCAAGAAGCCTCATGGCCAACTCCAGACAAAAAGGCTGGGGGAATTTCGGCTGACTACCTATGCCGCCCCATACTTGATCAAAATGTGTATATAACCTGGAAAAAGCCTCGGCCAGCATCTTTCTCTCAAAAGTGCCCTCATCAGGGTTGTTCGGAATATCCACTGCGGATTTCAAATCACCCATACTCTCAAACTTTCTTAAGTGCTCGGTGACTTCATCAGCGCTCTTCAATACATCCGGACGCTTTTCCTTCCAGGCCCTGGAGACACCGGTCAATATCTTCTTAAACGATGGCATGCCGTGCCGATCGTCGGGAGGGAAATATGTCCCTGCGAAGATTGGTTTCAATTCCGGAGTTAGAAAAACTGTCATCGGCCAACCGCCGTGACCGGTCATTAGCTGCACCGCCTTCATATAGATTTCATCGAGGTCGGTTCGCTCCTCGCGATCTACTTTTATATTGACGAACTCCTCATTCATCAATTGAGCGGTCTCCGCATCCTCAAAAGATTCATGTTCCATCACATGGCACCAGTGGCAGGCCGAATAACCTATCGAAAGAAGTATCGGCTTCTCTTCCTCTCTGGAGCGGTCCAGCGCCTCTGGTGACCAGGGATACCAATCGACCGGGTTGTAAGCGTGCTGTAGAAGATAGGTGCTGGTCTCATTTACCAGTCTGTTTGCTGTCTTACTATCCTTGGACAAAACGCCCCTCCTCTAAATTCGAAACTCTAATCGCTCTTATGTTCTCAAAATGGACAAAACATTCTGGTAGGCAAAAATGGTAGCATCGGCGGTTCTACCCCAGGTAAACATCTCAGCTTTTCTCTTTGCCTGATTGGAACAAGTCTTTAGAAGCTCTTCGTCTTCTATCAATCTTCTCATCTGGGTGGCCAACTCCCTGTGATCGAGATGGTCTTCCAGAATCAGTCCATCCACACCATTATCTATAATCTCTGAAATTCCACTGACTCTACTGACCAGGGGTACCAATCCGTGTCTCATTGCCTGCAATGGCGCCATTCCGAAAGACTCCAGACGAGAAGGAGTAACAATCACATAGGACTGATTAAAAACAGATTCCATGTCCGACACGTAGCCTTTGAAGCTGACACAGTCATCGATTTTGTAGCGCAGCAAGGCAGCTCTCAGGATAGGCTTCTTCTCCAGCCCCGCCACATTAAGGACAAAGTCCTTCCCCCAGCTCTTCAGTAATCGGCAGGCCTTAAAAAGAATATCCAGACCTTTCATTCTGTAGCCTTTACCAACGAACAGAAATGGAAAACGCTCCACCCTCTCGTACTCCACCATGCCTGACTGATTCTCTGCCGAATCGACTAGAGACTCCTCTCTCGCCCCCGGCCGCCAAGCTTAAACTCGCGATAGTATTCTTCTTGCTCGATGGAAGAGACAAAAATTCTACATTTTGACTCCAGGCAAAGCCTTCTGTCGAACAACATCTTTGTCTGGTAGCGGTCGGTAAAGCTTGTTTTAACTTGATTCACCACCTTTTCAAAGCTTCGCCCCGTATTGGTCAGTCTGTTTACGGTGTGATTGTGAAATGTGACCAGATCATGGCGGGAAGACGGCAGTTGTTGGGAATGGACAAGATCGATGTCCTCCAGCCGATCCAGAACTTCTCTGGTTTTCCGGAAAGCATATCTATATCGATCCCCTTTTGAGATCTTTTTGAAAGGAGCACCGTAATCGACAACTCTCAGGTTTTCATGTTCAAAATCACTGTGACTCTCTTCGCAAACTACAGTCACTTTGAGACCACGTTCCAGTAAGCGCTCCACAAGGCGGTAAGTGTATAGCTCCAGTCCACCATCCGGAGAGAACCAGCGTGTAAGCATGGCCACATGTTTGCCTTCCACTGCCAGGAGGGAAAGCTTGCTATCCAGATTGCTCTTGATCTCGTACATCGGAATTATGGATAAACTCAGATCCGATCCCGTCTGACAGACTGAAGAAATCCATCATAGAGACTAGTGTTGCACATAAGAACACCGCCGATACCTATCTCTATGGAGGCAAGAGACTCTTGGTCCTCCCGAAGGAAGTAAGCAACCAGATCCATAGACTCATCTGCGTGTTCAGCTTCTATATTGACATGATCGAACCAGATATGGTCCGCAAGCCCAAATGGCTCAAATGCTAACTGCAAAGCCTTGAACTCTTCCAGAGCCAGAACTTCTGTAGCGGTGATCGCGCCAGCCGAAATAAGCGGCCGCTCTTCATCGGCAAATAGTCCTTCTTCCGGAAAGTAGAAAGTCTGAACTTCCGCCATGTATTGCCTAACGCCATCGCAGATGGTGAC
Organism: bacterium; assembly: GCA_030431355.1. The sequence goes on along the minus strand of JAUIJG010000025.1, from coordinate 1,714 downwards.
TTCGGGACGAATACCACCGCAATGTTTTTCAACCAGACAATCAACCAAATTTAGAAGTTGCTTCTGATGAGCTCTTCGATAATCGCCGTTACCATACTCATTGCGAACATTTTCCAAAATAAATCCGACAGCCGGCTCAGGCATCAGAGTGGCTGCTTTGAGCAAGAGCCTGCGTAAAAGAGTGGCGTGGGCGTCATAGTTCATCAGCAAGTTGAACAGCTCAGGCGCCTTTGCCCCTTCCATGGAGCTAAACCATTCATGTTTGCTCACAGGGTGTTCTAGAATCAGGTTCCGAACACGAGGGATTAAACCACTGCCAACATTAGCTTCCGTCTGACTCTGATTCGCATCGGTCTGATGGGCGAATTCCACTCCCTGGCTCATTTTATTTACTTGCTTACGGCTTCAGCCGTTTTTTTTTCATCGGACATCTCAGCTTCAGCTTCTTCATTTTCAATCAGCCACTGAGCTTCAAGAGCTGCCCTACATCCGGTACCAGCAGCGGTTACAGCCTGTCGATAGACACTGTCCATCACATCTCCGGCGGCAAACACACCTTTGAATTTGGTCTTCACACTTTCGCCTTCGGTGACGATATATCCATTGTCATCCAGCTCCAGCTGGCCTTTGAACAGATCGGTATTCGGCTGGTGACCGATGGCGATGAAAACACCATCTGCATCAAGTTTTTCCACTTCGCCGGTTTGCACATTCTTGATTTTGATCCACTTAACTTCATTGGCCTCAACATCGCCAATCTCTTCGATGACCGAATTGAGAATAAAGTTGACTTTGTCGTTACGTTGGGCCCGTTCGGACATGATAGCCGATGCCCTGAATTGCTCTCTTCTGTGGATCAAAGTAACGGAGGAGGCAAAGCGGGTAAGGAACATCGCTTCTTCCATGGCGGTATCTCCGCCACCAACCACATAAACCTTCTTGTCTTTAAAGAAGAAACCGTCACAAGTAGCACAGGCGGACACACCATGGCCCATCAATTTACTCTCGGAATCCAGACCGAGAAGCTTCGCGGATGCGCCCGTGCATACAATCAAAACATCGGTATGAATCTCCTGCTCACTGGTTTTGATCACATAAGGACGGGATGAGAGATCAACGGACTCGGCGTTATCGTAAATAAAATCGGTTCCGAATCTTTCCGCCTGTTTGTGAATGGCTGTCATCAACTCGGGTCCCATAATCCCATCAGGAAAGCCGGGAAAGTTCTCCACATCGGTAGTAATGGTCAGCTGACCGCCTGCTTGCAATCCTTCGATCACCAGGGGCTCCAAATTGGCCCTGGCGGCGTAGATGGCAGCTGTCAGTCCGGCTGCTCCTGATCCCAATATGGTTACTTTCTTCTTTTTAGGCATGGGCTAGTCGATCCGTAATTAGATAAGAAAAGACACTGGTTGAAAAGAGGTAATCCGGCAGGAACGCAGACCCTCGGTTTCATTCCTTATTTATTGTAGGGGGCCGGAAGCTCAGGGCCACAGAGATTGAAGATAACTTATTAATTTGCTAACCCTTGACTAATATGGAGAGGACGGAAACCGTAAGGCAGAATAGCCTTTAGCTGCTCAAGCTCTCTAATAAGATTATTTCGCTTACCCAGAATGAAATCGAAAGCACTTCTGAGAAGCTCTTCCTCAGCCTCGCTTCTCTTTCCGTCTCCTTCCAGGGTATCCTCAAGAACTATTCGCATTCGGTCATA
>JAUIJG010000468.1 GCA_030431355.1 bacterium | reverse complement strand
TTCGATGTCTCCATGTTTGAGATAGAGGCGTACTAGCCTGTCCACCACCAACCGCTCATATTCATCATTCTGTCCTGATTTGAATCGGACGTGGTCATAGAGTGATGGCGGCGGCAGAAGCTGGCTGTAGAGGAGATCGGCGAGCAGATATTCCTCGGAACTACTGGCTGCCTGGTCCCCTGCTTCGATCAAGGCCCTCTTTCGAACCGCGATTTTGTGCGCCCTTAAAATGATGCCGTCGGTGGGCAGATAGGCCGGTGTGAGAATAAGGAATCCTATCTTTCTGGCGGAGACAACCTTTCCCAGCTTTTTGTATACATTGACAATTTCCCGGGTAATTCTCATGGCGACCTGGGGGTCGCTGTTTACTCTCAGGGCCTGATGCAGCTCTTTTATCGTCTCATCCTGGTTCTCTCTGGCCAGGGCTTCGTAGGCTTTCTCGATATGAATTTGCCAGGACTCACCGGTTTTGACAGCCTGAACCGGTTGTATCGGTACGCTGCCAAAGGCTATGCCCAGGCTCAGACCCAGAGATAAAAGAGGGGCGATTCCCGGGCGCTTCAATCGTTTATTCATCCGTATTATTGATGTCTTTCCGGGCAAAACTTTGATTTTAGGATCTTAGATTTCTTCTTCGATTCTATCAGCGTGATATCTTATAGGCTCGTTATCTTCTTTGAATTTTTTACCAGTATGAACATCAGTGAGTTGCTTAAGGGGCTAAGCTCCATGGTCTGGGGTATTCCCTCCATGATCCTTCTGGTCGGCACCGGATTGTTTTTGACTTTTCGCTTCGGCTTTATCCAGTTTCGTGGATTCAAGCATGCTCTGGAGATAGTGTCAGGAAAGTTTGACAGGGAAGAAGACCCTGGAGAGATCTCCCATTTTCGTGCTCTGTGCACGGCGCTCTCCGGTACGGTCGGGACTGGTAATATTATCGGCGTGGCCGCTGCCGTACTCATGGGCGGTCCCGGAGCGCTTTTCTGGATGTGGATAACCGCCATCGTAGGCATGGCCACTAAGTTCACCAGTTGTACTCTGGCTGTGCATTTTCGCAAAGTGGATGAGGCCGGGGAGGTTCATGGTGGTCCCATGCATTTTATCGAAATGGGCATGGGCGCGCACTTCAAGTGGCTGGCTGTTATCTACGCCACGTTTACTGCCATAGCCTCTTTCGGCATTGGAAACATGTTTCAGGTGAACAGCATGGTCGGTGCTATCAAAGGCTTGATCTTTGGAAGTGAGACGGCTGGGGCGGATGCTGATCTGGCTATTCGATTGACTGTGGGAATATGTACCGCTTTTGTGGTGGCATTTGTCATTATTGGTGGTATCAAGCGTATCGCTTCCTGGTCCGGAAAGATTGTTCCTTTTATGTGCTTCTTCTATGTCGCGGGAGCCCTCTTTATCCTTGTAAAGAACGCGTCCATGATAATTCCTGGTTTTTCGATGATTCTATCCCAGGCTTTCAGCGCCCCGGAGTCCGTATCCGGCGGATTGCTAGGTGGTGTGATTCGATCCGGCGTTTCCCGGGGGCTGTTCTCCAACGAAGCCGGTCTCGGAAGCGCGGCCATGGCTCACAGCGCGGCTAAGACCAACGAGCCTGTCAGGGAGGGGCTTGTGGCGATGCTGGAGCCCTTTATCGATACTCTGGTGATTTGTACCATAACTGGTCTGGTGATCATTTGTACCGGTGCCCATGAGGCAGTATCAGACAAAGCGCTGGTGACGAGCTATGCCTTCAATACAGGATTGCCCGGAGCCGGAGCCCTGGTCTCCATTTCTATTTTGTTCTTTGCCTTTTCAACCCTGATCGCATGGTCATATTATGGAGATCGAGCTGTGGACTACCTCCTGGGCAAAGAGGCTGTTGTGGCCTATCGCTGGATATATGTAGTCTTTATTATGGTGGGAGCACTTTATTCCCTGGAAGATGTGATTAATTTTTGTGATACCGCCAATGGTCTCATGGCGCTTCCTAATCTGATCGCCCTTGTGGTTCTTTCTCCGGTGGTTTTTAGATTGACTCGCGACTACTGGTTCGGTCTGGATTTGAAGAAAGGGGGCGCCGACAGTTTGAAGTCCTGAAGCTTTCAAACTTAATGATCTGAGGCTCAGATTTAATCTGCGTCAACAAGTCACTGCTGTTTCGGGCTTGCTTGTCAGTCGTCATCGTATTAAGATGACTGGATATGAGTTATCTCTATTTCGAATTCCGGCGTCCCTGAACAAACATATCCAACGCCCGAGAACTCCTCCTTACGGACGGAGCCTTGATTTCGTTGGTCGACCATTTTGATTTACATCGGTGCGGTGGAGTCTGTGCTACTTACTCAAGATGAGAGTGAGGAACCAGGTGTCCAATGAAGTCCCAGAGTGAGAAGGAATATTATGCAAACAGCTTCTATCAACGATAAAAAGAGCCGAGAGGAAGAGGATTCCGATTGTAGAATTGTGGCTATAGCCGATGAACACAGACCCTGGTTGCGCTCCAAAGTGCAAGAAATATGGCAGGGGCGTTATGTCTACACCAGAGGAATCGCCCATGAGCCGGCCGACTTGCCGGGATTTTTGGCTATCAGAGATGACGAGACTGTGGGCGTGGCCACCTTCCATATAAAAGACGCTGAATGTGAACTTGTCACCATCGATGCTTTTGAACAGTGGACCGGTGTCGGTTCCTTGTTGATAGAGGCCGTGGAAGAAGAAGCAAGAAAGCAACAATGCGGTCGCATGTGGATGGTAACTACTAACGACAACGTCGATGGTCTGCGCTTTTATCAGCGTCGCGGGTATTTTATCTGTGATGTGCATCCAGGGGCGGTGGAAGAGAATCGCAAACAAGATCCATCCATTCCATTGACGGGTAATCACGGTATCGATATCAGAGACGAGATTGAAATGGAGAAGAATCTTTATTGCTGGATCGGCTGGTGATCTTGATACTGCCAGTATCAAAATGTATTGCTGCGCGATGCAGCCTCTGGCGATAATCTTCTCTCCGGGTAAATTTCTCGGCGATTCAGCATGATGTTCTATTGTGTTCTTTATTCTTTCATGTCTAGGCTAGGGGTATCCTTTGATTAACCTGTTCTTCGGTGGATAAGCGCAAGAGCTAGATTTTCTTCAATCCAAGACACACATTTTTGTAGTTATCGATCAGTTTCGATGGCATCTGGAAGACTGTGTTTTTTCGATTGATTGAACTGAACTGTGCTTAGAGGTTTGTCCACCCCTGTTTTATGTCCCAGGCCAGGCAGCTTGTGGCGGTTCAATTTAGATCTCTTAGAGAAGAGAAAGTAAGTCCATGGATACAAGTAAGGCGGAATCACCTGCAAATGAGGCACTATCAGGCGCAAATGGAATTGGTGGCCCAGAGAAGAGAGTAGGTGTTATCGACAAAGGCGATGTCGTTAACGCTCATCAAATTCAATTCTGGATCATGCCCTGCGGCGACGACTTCCACTATGTGATTCGCTCCGCCTATATGCCCGGTGGAAAATTTGTTCGTTCAGCGGTTCTTGACTCAGGAGCCGTGAGTGCCGACTATGACCGGGTGTATGCCGAAGGGAATGAAGCCTTCTTGCGGTTGAAATGTTAGAGAAGTTCTTTGAATTTCCGTCTATGAAGGCTGCTCCGGGAATATCTTTAACAGGTTTTCTGTTCATGAATTCTCGGGGCTTTTAAAATTCGGGGAGGGATTCGGAGCTTTCCGAGTCTCTTCTTCTTTTGCCCATGAAGCTTATACTATATTCTATAAACACTACTGCCCCATAGAAGAGAGTGGGCAATAGAACTGCTGAACAGTTGAGACAGCCTTTGGGCATTAAATCACCATTCCAGATTGGCAGTAATGTATTGTGACCGCATTGGTGGTCCAGGGTGTAAGATTGATCAGGCTTGTGTCGGGGAACTGAAAGAGCTTGCTTATAAGCCATCATCACGGGACAAGTGTG
>JAUIJG010000467.1 GCA_030431355.1 bacterium | reverse complement strand
TCCGGACTATGGAGCGGCCGGCCTGGTCATGCTTGCCTGCTTGCTCTACCTGAAAGACAGTAAGCTTGAATCAAAGAAGAGCATACTGCTTATCGGGCTTCTACTAGGAGCTGCTCCACTCATACGCCGCCACTTCTTCTATCTCTCTTTCGCCCAGGCGGCGGCGATGTTGATTCATCAACTCTACCTGCGCCATCTAAACAGAACCGATTGGTCCACATTTTCGAAAAAATTTGTTGTCCGCTGGATACTCACCGGGCTGGTATCAGCCGTATTCCTTTCCACTGTAGGCTTTCTTTTTATCAACACAATCATAAGCAATCCTTATTTCTCTCTCTACAAATCCGCCTACGTATCAATACCTGAGGGCATCAACTACCTGATCCACAGCTACGGAGTAGTTACATTTGCAACAGCCTGCGCCGGCATCATCCTCGGCCTCAAACACAAAATTCTTGATCGTGAGGCTACCAGTTTCTTCTTAAGCTTTGCTGTTCTCTCCTTCCTGGTCTGGCCTATATTCGGCAAACACATTGCCATTCACTACACCATCTACTCAGACACCTTTGTTATCCTGGGCAATCTAGCAATGTTTCTCTGGCTGGCCAGACTAAAACCGATCCGGTTCAGATCTTACGCCTGTGCTCTTGCTGTCTTCTTCTGGTCTTTCAATTTCGTACTCGGTCTGAGCAATCACAAAGAATCGTATATGGTGCAGACAAAATATGGGATGCTCACGGTTCCTCTCTCCAAGCCAGACTTCATGGGACGACTGGTCTCGGCAAACTATTCCCCCCTGGAAAGAAAGGACTATCCACAACTGGAGGAGCTTTATGAACACCTGGTCAAACTGAGCCGGGGCAAGCAACAAGTCTTCATAGCTTCGGATAACAGTGTTCTTGGAGCGGATATTTTCCGCAATTTGGAAAGGCGCTTAACCGGCAAATTCAAGGCGGAATCTATTCGCTTCATAGAACCGCCGATTCTCGACTCAAGGGACGCCCTGGCCCTGGAAGCACTGCTTATGTGCGACTACGTTGTTATCCCCACGCCATTTTTACCCATGTATCAAGCCGAAGATTCAAAAGATCTCGAAGTAGTGCTCAAAGCATTCGCCAAGGGTTGGGAGATTGCAGAAGATTTTCGAGAGCGCCAGGAAACCTTCAAACTGGACCGCGACACCACCGTAAAAATATATGAAAGAGTGAGACCCACAACTGCCACCACTGCAGCAATCACCTTTGATCGTATGCAGAACTTCATCGGAGTCGAGCTCAGCGGCCAACCCGCATGGATCACCACCGATGGTAAATACATAGCCCATGATCAGCAGAACAAAAGCGAATACAAGACAAAGTTAAACAACGAGGGAAGCAAGAACCACTATCTTCTCTCGTCCGGCGTATTTACTGGCGACCTGAGTCTCTCCGGCATAATCAAACACCCAGGGGAAACCGACGTCATCAAAGCAACGCTTGAAGCAGTAGATGTCTCCGGCGGCGCGGAGCGCTCCATGAACACAACCGCCCCGGTGGAAAAGGATGGTAGCTTCACCTTAAATTTAAAAACAGAGACATCAAACCCCTGCCATCTGATTCTCTATTTCAATAGAGGGACCCAGGTTAAGACAGGGGTTGATGATGAATTGATTGAAGTAAAGGATCTGCAAGTCCTTAAAACAGCACTCTAGAATCCTTGAACTCCTCAGGATTTTAGCTTACACACTGTTTTTTGAGTTCGTCCAGGTCAGCCAGCACCTGCTTGTCGTGTCCATCAGGATTGACTTTGTCATAGACCCGGGCAATCTTGCCTTCGGGAGAGACAATGAAAGTGACCCGGTTCCAGTACATATTGCCTTTGTACTCCGACTGCTCCACACCAAGAGCGGAGAGTAAGCTGGTTTCGGTATCGGCAAGCAGATCTACAGTGAAATCAAACTTGTTGCAAAAGTCTTTGTGAGATTGTACGCCATCAGGACTGATACCATACACTTTAGCGCCTGCGGATTCAAACTCTGCCTTGCTGGCGGAGAACTGCTTCCCTTCTATGGTGCATCCGGGAGTGTCATCTTTGGGGTAGACATAGAATACTACCCAACTACCTTTTACATCCTCAAGCTTTACGACTTTTCCGTCTTGATCTTTTAGTTCAAATTTTGGGAAATCTTGGCCGGCGTTTAACATATATTTTCTCCGATATAACTGTGGAAGCTGAACTGAATCAGCCTGTGGAACCACATCATTCTAAAGTGGCAGAGCCTGCTTTCCTTCAAATTTAAAATAAGCTTTTGAATTTTCGACTCAGACGCCGCTATCCAGCTGCTGCCTGGTTTGTGCTATCCAGTTCAACTCTCTCAGGGAATCATCGGTGGAAATTCGACGGGTATGACAATGATTAAGAACCACAATCGCTTTTTCTAGATCTAGAAAGCCGGAACGCATCAGGAACTGGCATCGACAGGCATTGTGTAGAGTAAATTCATCGATTAGCTCTGCCGACATCAAGTTGTGACAGAGCTCGGACAGGGAGATGTTGTCTCGCAGGAAAACAGCCTCCCTTGCCTCTTTTGCGATAATTCCCGAAGCGGTCAATAGCTGCCAGAGGGACTTCGTGTCCTCCAGGGATGCAGTGGTCACAGCCAACTCCGTAAGCGCTGCCGTGGGAGAGAATCCTTTGCGGCTGACCTTGGTCAGTACTTCGGTGGCTTGCTCCGCGGTGAGGGTAGCGTTGATGACCATCTCTTGCAAAGAGAGAGCGATCTCAAGATCCGCCCTGCTGATCAAATCCTTCTGAATCATCGCCTGGCCCACGGGCAACTCTTGATCAAGAGCCATTTCCAGCGCGCTCAGTACATCAGCCTCTTCCACCAGGCCGGCATTGATAAAAAGCTCTCCCAAAAGAGTGTGGGGACGGATAGGCTGCCTGTAGAATCCCAACTCCTTTAGGGAATCTTCCAACTTGTTGCGCCGCCTCCGGGTTGTCTTCAAAGCTTTGATCGCCTGCTCCCGGGTTACTTTGCCATCCCGGACCAGGACCTGGGCGGTAAGAGCCGCCGAGAGCATCTCTTTAGAGATATTGCCGTAGAGAAGAATGATTCTTCCCAGGGGTAAACCGGATTCCAGGGCGTCATTTAAAAACTTATCCTTTTCATCATGTCCGATAAATCCGGCTTCGTACAAAAGTTCACCCAACCTGATGGTCGGCTTTGCCTCCGACACTGTCTGCCCTGTCTTTTGCATGGCCTCTTCCAGGCTTATATCGGCACGATTAACCATGGAGAGCAAAACGATGGCTCGATCAAGATCGAGCAAATTATCCCGGAACATAGACTGCAACTGCACTGAAGCGAGTAGCACCCGCTCCGAGACAGCTCCTGACATGACCAACATTCTGCCGATGGGCATGCCGGTCTGTTTAGCCAACTCGATAGATTCGATGAGCTGCTCGGAAGTCAGAATATCCGCCCTTGTCAACAATTCTCCCAGCTTCAAGGACCGCTTTGATTCAGTCATCTAGTTCCATTCACCTTGCGGGACGCTTCTCTTCTAATACACCATAAATTTAGGGTCTAAACTGATTATCAGGCTATGGAATTATGAGCTCGAGCAATCTTCTATACCTGGCAATCGAACAGACCCTTGCAGACTCTTAAGGTATTTAGATGTTGTTTACCATAATATAAGAAGGAAATTTCTGTAATGGATATTTAGTAATGTCAGAAGAGAAAGCCATTATTATCGGTGCGGGCCCTGCAGGCTTGACCGCAGGTTTCGAACTACTGGAACGCTCGGAAGTGGTGCCCGTTCTGGTGGAGAAGAGCGAATATATCGGTGGTCTTGCCAGAACGATGGTATACAAAGGCAACCGAATCGATATCGGACCACACCGATTTTTTTCCAAGTCCGACAGAGTGATGGACTGGTGGGCAGCTCTTATGCCTATAGAGCCTGGCGCCACCGG
>JAUIJG010000466.1 GCA_030431355.1 bacterium | reverse complement strand
GAAAACTGATACCTTCCTCCGGCGCTCATGAATTGCCTCTCCGGGAGAAACTCGACAGTAAGATTGCCGACACATCTCCCCCAGGATTTGCCGGTCCGAAGAATATAGGAGATTGTATATTTCTCTTCCCAGAGCGGCAGAAAGCTCGAATAGCTTACTTCCAGAGGCTCTGAAAGGCCAGGCGGCAGCTCCAGATTGAAGGAATACCAGATTAACTCCTGGCTGGCTATCACAAAATCATCATCACCAAAAACCTTATCTCGAAGAACTTTCTTCAATCTCTCAATGGTCTCGGCAGGCAGATCACTGCGTTCCAGACAAGCTCTGGCTTGCTCCTCATCTTTACCCAACTTGCTCAAGTCAACAAACTCAGGAGTTTCAGGAACCACTTCCGCAAGTCCTGCTTTCAACAGACTTTCCACAATTCCACCTAACTCATCTCTAGGATATAGACATGGTGCCGGTGTACAAACTTCTTCCACCTTCAGGGATTTGCCTCCATAGGAGGCTTTCATGGAGACTATGCCTCCAATACTGGTACCACCGCACTTGTGACTGTAGGCTACCACGGGAAAACCTATTTTGAAGGTTCTCTTGCCTTTGCTGCGGTTTTCAAATCTGTAGACTGCGCGGAAACCGACACAGGGGAGAAGCATCTCGCCTGTGCCAGAAAAGGAAGGCACACGTCCTTCAATAGCATCTTTAATGATCAACTTCTCTTCGGTGATGGAAACATCAGGCGCGCTTTCAACTTTGAAAGGTCTCAGATCTCTTCCAGAACTTCCTATTGGCGTAGGATTAGCCAAAACAGAAGGCATAAAAGCCGGCAAACAGAATATCGACAGCAATCCGCAAACAGCGAATTTCACTGGACTTTTCACTATCTATGAGCGCCTCTTCTACTCTCCATAACTATTGTTCCATGGTATTCCAATGTCGGCAAAATTGCCAATTCAATTTGCTAGCCGAGCAAATGATATACTGGCCCGGATCTTTAAATGGATGGTTAGAAATGAACCCACCTGAATCATTCAAGAGTCTGGTTGCTGCTAGCTTGATTTTAGCCGGCACAACAGGCGCCCAGGCACAGGTAAGCACACACTCAACTTCCATGCCCGTTCCGGCACATTCTTCGCAGCATTTACAATGGCTCGATTATACTAGCGCAGACAAGTCCTTCTCCATGAAGATTCCAGACGGATGGGAAGTGAAAACCGGTAAGAACGGACTGATAGAAGTTTATAGTTACGACGACGAAAGCATTTCTATCTGGCCATTTTTTGTCCCGAAAAAACAGATAAATCTCACCGAGACAAAACAACTTTTCAGCGCTCTAGTTAAAGATAAAGCATCCGGTGCCACCTGGTCAGAACCGAAACAGGTCGGTCAAAACGGGATGACCGCCAGTCACAAAGACGGCAAGCACAAACAAGTAATCTCCTTAATAGTACGCCCCACCAAATTCGGTACCATCGGTCGACTGTTCCTGGCAAAAGCACCGGATGGATATTCCAAACACTATTCAAATATTTTCTCTAATATTTTATCCAGCCTGAAGTTTAGACCCAATCCACCGAAGAAGCCTGACGGATCAGATATTCAGAAAGCGGACAATAGAAGCTCCGGACAAAACAGCCTGAAAGCTTACATAGACTCGCTTGCCTGGACCAACTTCTCCGATCCCAAACAAAACGCTTTTTCCCTACAGGTCCCCCAGAGTTGGACAACCCAGGGAGCGATGGAGCAGCCAGGCTCACTGGATTATCGAGGCTGGGTGAACGCGACCTCGCCGGACCTTACCATGACAGTCTTCATGGGAGATAGCAGAATTCCGATATACACGATACCGAATATGCAACTGGCTTCTTACGGCTTTGTGCAGGGCTCCAGATACAATCCCGGAGGATACAATTCAGTAGTCGCCAGTTATATCCCGGCCAACAAATACGTCGTTAAATACGGCAACGACATGTTGGGCAAATTGAAGATGAAGAACGTTCAGCTGGTCGCAACCAATAACCATCCAGACCTTGCCAGAAAACTCAACGCGCCATTTAGCGGATTGTCCGACTATGGCTGTTCATCTTGCAAGTTTACAGCGGTGAATAACAAAGGCACACCAGTCGTCGCCCACTTTATGGCCTCCACAAGAAAAAGTAATGGCTTATGGTGGGTCACTCTGGTCTCCGGCGCATTGAGCAAAGCAGACCACGAGCCTGTTGCTCTTGCCGTACTTGGTCGCATGTTCGGCACATTTAAAATCAGCTCCAACTGGAAATCAGGACAACTCAGCTCCATTCAAACCGCATATGCTGGAATAACCCAGTGGTACAACCAGTACAATGAGACCATCCGCCAATCTTTTGCCGCAAGCGACGCCTGGAGACGCTCATTTTCCCAACAAGCTTCCGCAAGCCTGCTTGATACCAGCAGGTCATCCAACAGGTTCACCGATCATGATGAATGGATGAGGCAGGCGTCAAACAACATTCGTGATACCGAAGATGTGGTGGATCCCAACACTGGAAACGCCTACAATATCTGGTCCGGCGGAGACTATCACTATCTGAGCAATGACGGCTACACCGTATTAAGTACCAATGAACCCATCTATCCTTCGGCTCAATGGAGTCAACTGACTACGCTTCCATAAATAAAACACTAAAAAGAGAAGGTCCGGAGATTTGTTTCTCCGGACCTTTGCACTTATAGAAGATGTGACTCTAATACGGCCACTTCCAGTTTGCAAACTCTGGCTTATCAACGCCATATTCGTGAGCGTAAGCTCTAGCTTCTATCTGCATGTTGCGGTATCTTGACTTGGCATGGGCACCGGCAACTCTCAAACTATCGACCCGGTCAATCACATCCATAGCCAGACTGAATCTATCTGTCTGGTTGTTGATTGCCAGCTCAAGAGGAGTGTTGATGTTACCCTTTTCCTTATAACCTCGAACATGCATATTGTTGTGGTTAGTTCTTCGGTAGGCAAGCCTGTGAATCAGCCATGGATAACCATGGAAGTTGAAGATTACCGGCTTATCCAGGGTGAATAAACTATCGAAGTGCCTGTCAGGCAAACCATGGGGATGCTCGCTTTCGGGCTGAAGCATCATCAGATCCACCACATTAACAAAGCGGATTTTAAGATCAGGAAACTCTTCTCTCAATAGCGCGTTGGCGGCAAGAGCTTCCTGAGTAGCGATGTCTCCGGCACAAGCAAGAACCACATCCGGTTCCACGCCGTGATCATTGCTCGCCCACTCCCATATACCGATACCCTTTGTGCAGTGCTTGATTGCGTAGTCCATATCCATGTACTGTAAGTGGTTTTGCTTATCACAAACTATGACATTGATATAGTTTTTACTTCTCAAACAATGATCGGTACAGGACAAAAGTGAATTCGCATCCGGTGGCAAATATATGCGAACAACTTCCTGGCCTTTATTTACCACCAGGTCGAGGAAACCAGGATCCTGATGGGTAAAGCCGTTGTGATCCTGGCGCCATACTGTGGATGTAATCAATAGATTAAGCGATGCCACACTGGCTCTCCAATCGAGATGATTGCAGATATCAAGCCACTTAGCATGCTGATTGAACATAGAGTCAATCACATGAACAAAAGCTTCATAGGTAGAGAAGAATCCATGCCGACCTGTCAAAAGGTAAGTCTCAAGCCAACCCTCCAGAGTATGCTCACTGAGCATCTCCATCACCCGGCCGTCCGAGGACAACTCGCCACCATCGGCATCTTCCGGGAAGTAGTTAGCCAGCCAGAGCTTCTTGGACTCTTTATATACATCATCCAACTTATTGGAAGTTGTCTCGTCCGGTCCAAAGAGTCTGAAATTATTGGGATTCTCTTTCATGATATCCCGAATAAGTTTGCCTATTGGACGGGTATTCTCCGCCTCACTTTGACCGGGTTTAGGCACCGAAACGGCATAAGACTTAAAATCAGGCATC
>JAUIJG010000465.1 GCA_030431355.1 bacterium | reverse complement strand
TGCCACCAGGCTCAAAAGTCAGAGTTCTTCCCTGGGACGCATCCGGAGACCCGGATGACAATATTCCCCCCGGGACCATCGCTCTGAGAATCGAATATCCCTTTCAGTTTCTAAACAACCCGTTTTCCAGCGGTGGAACTTCCGAGTTCGGTAACAGCGTTGATGTCTGGACCGGACCGGATGGTGCCCCAGTTAATTTTTTGAACTTTCCAATATCAGAAAGAACGGTCGCGATGCCGGAACTTTACCAACAATACCCTTAATACCAATAACCAGGACCAGGAAAAGCTATGCCTCAGATAGTATCTAGCGAAAGAACTTCAAAATTCTCCCAGGCCGCCGGGACAAAATCCGGCGGTAAGAGCGGAAACTCCACCAACATGCTGGTCGGTGTTCTCCTGGCAATTCTTATAGTGGTGGGTCTTGTGAGAATGCTCACGGCTAAGCCTCCGGCCGACGAAACGCCGAGGATAAAAGTAGTGGCCGCAGCCCGAGACATTTTACCCGGAGTGAGAGTGGGATTCGCCGATGTGCGATATGTAGATCTGCCCATGGACTATGCCACCAAAACGATGTTTCAAAGGAGCAATCAGGTCGTCGGTCGGGTATCCACCATGTTTGTCCCGGCTAGAAATCCAATCTTAAACTCATATCTCCATCCCGAAAACAAGACTCTGTCCCATAGTCTGGAAAATCATGAACGAGCCCTCACCATTAAACTCTCTGAAGAAGGATTGGTAGACCACCAACTCTATCCCGGAGATCGAGTGGATGTACTTGTGACCAGCAATAAAAACAGCAAGAAGTACACCAAAACCATAGCAAAGAATGTAAAAGTGCTAATGGCTACCACCCGGGACATGCTCCAATCCAACGGACGGAATTCCCGCAGCCAGAACCGAGTCACCCTGGCTGTTTTGCCGGACCAGGCAGAACTGATAACCCACGCCGAGCAAGTGGGAACTCCTAAACTGATTTTGAGAAATCGGCTGGCCACCAATATCCCGACTGTTCAGGGAGCAAGTGAAGATGACCTTCTTCCGGAAAGCGCGGCCATGGATTTTCCCAGAAACAATAATCAACTGGGGAACCTCAATCCTCCCCCCATGGCAGAACCTATAGCGGCCCTGCCTGATCTACCACCGGCACCACCGGATTTCAATCAGGTTTTACCCCAGGCAGTTAAGAACTCGGTGGGCTGGGTTGTAGAAGTATTCACCGGAAGCAAAAAAGACACCTATGAATTCCAGACCACATCTTCCAAATAGGATCTCGCCGCCGCCGCTGCCGCCGCCCCGGAGACGTTATTCTCGCATTAGAAAAAGCGAAGGCTCTATTCTGCCGCTGATCGCTTTTTTAATGGCTCTCAGCGTTGCTTTTATCGCTTTAAGCGCCGATGTGATGCGAACCGCTCACGCCACCATAAAACTTAGATCCGGAGTAGAATCAAGCGCTCTGGCAGCCTATTCATACGGCGTCAACAGCCAGGGCAACTTTTCCCAGGCAAATATCATCTCCAAACTGAATGAAATAAGTGGTGGTACAGGCAGTGCCTGGCATCAGGCCCCAGCCGGACCCGATAGCAACTCCGGTCTCTTCGAAACTCCCATTACCTTTCAAGATTCCGACTACAGCTTCGTCAACAACCCCAACGATGCCGGGGAGTTATTTTTTCAGTTGAGAGCCGGTCGAGATGGCAACGATGCCATCAAGCTTCTTTTCCTACCCGCCATCTTCGCCTTCAACTCAATGACCGGTCTTCCGACGCCTCCCGGCTTGGATACCATCACTCCCTATCGCCGTACTGAAGTTATCGCCCAACCGGCTTCCCGCATCGGCGAGGGTACCCCCCTCTCCGGGGCAAGCGGAAGAAACTTAGACCTATTGGGATATGCCAGTTTTCCCCTGGCTATCAGCAACAGCCAGTTCAGCGCTGCATCGGCTCCCAGTCAAAGTCTTTCTTTATATACAGTTGACCTTGCTTCTTTGGTAAGCCCACCTCCGACACCGACAGCCCCAGGTCATATAAGAGGTAGTTTCGTCAATTTGACCGGCACAGGCAGTACCGGAACACCCTATGGACAGGGTCAAGGGTCCCAGGCGGTGGACGAACTGGTCAGACTCTTCCAGTATTTCGCCACTTCGCCTCCAGCCACTGCCCAGAGTCCTGCCGTTGTCGAAAGAGGCAGCGAACTATTTTGCTTTGATTTTGAAGATCCCGCATTCAAATTGCGCGAGACCGAAATCAAAGCCAGGCTTGCAGCCATTCCCACATCTCGATACCAGGTGATACCGGTTCTGGAGACCGACCCTTTAATAGGAACTACCAATAAAGTCGTCGGTTTTGCTCGATTTCGTCTGGCGAGAACAGTTAACCCTGCCGATGGAAAAATTCAAATTCAAATAGAGATAGGAGAATCTCTGGTGGCAAGAAATGCTTCAGCCAGTAATTATCTTGCCTCCGTACCCACCGTGGATGGCTCTCTACTTCCTGCTCCGGTCCATCCGTTCCAGGCTAGAAACCTTGGCAGCAGCGGAACCGAAATAGGTCAAAGACAAAGAGGCATCGTCATGGCTCCGAGCCTATCACCGACTATTCTGGAGAAAGTGGAACCCTAACACCATGTTCAGCACACTGAGAAGAAAACAACCAGGCAGCTATTCAGCCGAGATTAAAAAATCCGGTGGCATGATGTCGCTGATGAAAGAGCTTTATCATCAAGTCGCCCCCCAGGCGCCGGAGAGAAAAAGTGCCAAGAAAGCTGCCACCACCCGCGATAAAAGCAGCGAATCCAGAGTGCAGACTAGCCCCGAAAGTATTGTCGTCGGCATTCTTGGTGCAAAAGGTGGGGTGGGCGCCACCGTATTCGCCACTAACCTGGCGGCAGCTTGTGCTGACTGCAAACCGATCTTAATCGACTGCAACCTCCAGCAACCGGACGTGGCCCTATCTTTAGGTCTCAACCCCCGCTACAATCTCTGCGATCTGATTGAAAGACGCAATAGACTGGACGAGAAAGTTCTATCAGCCTGCTGCGAGGAGATTAAAACAAACTCTTTGCCGGTGAAAGTGATAACACCGCCCCTTTCCCTGGAAGCCAGTTTATCTACCAACTTGAGTGCACTTGCAGATTGTCTTAAGAAGGTCAAAGAGCATTCCAATCTCATCATTCTGGATCTTCCCAAACAACTCGATCAGAATCTTCTGGCACTTTTGGATTGTTGCGACAGAATCATTCTAGTTACCGAACCGACTATCTCTTCTGTGTCCGGAGCAAAGCGCTGGCTATCCATTTTTAACGACCTGGAGTATGACAAGAGCGCAGTCTCCCTACTGATAAACCGAACAGGCAAGAAGCAAAAACAGATGGAAGAAGAAGCCAGAAAAGCGCTGGAGCTTAGTGACGGTTGGAGTCTACCAAGCTCTTACCAAGCCCTGGAACAAGCTTGCCTGGAAGGCTCTCCCCTGGTGGTATCACATCCTAAAGATCCTTTCGCCCGAGATGTTTATAAGATTTCCAACGCTCTTTTGCGTGATTGGAAACTCAAGAACAGTAACTCGCAAGGGAGGTCATAAGCGATGTCAAAACTAAGACAGCTACTTGCGAAGAAGAAATCAGAAAATGTCTTACAAGAGATCCAGGAACATACAGAGAGTGCGGAGACATTAAAATCCGACAAAATATCCATCGAAGAGAACCCGATGGAGACAGCTGTCTCCAAACTGGAAGACAAGAATTCTGTCAGCGATCAGGCGGAACCATCCCTTTCTGCAGAGTCGGAAGACCTGGAGATTGCCTCAGAAAGTACTGAATCAAAGAAAGAACAAGAAGAGCCTGTCAAGAACAAACTTTCACTTTCGCTTGGTGGCAGCGTCTTCGGCAAATTGGCCGTTTGCGCAAGCAGTGATTTGGTATTGAGAATCGATTCCCGAATCACATTCCATCGGTCGGCACCCTCTATTTCGACGGAAA
>JAUIJG010000464.1 GCA_030431355.1 bacterium | reverse complement strand
CAGTAATTCTTCCATAATATGAATCGATTATCGGACAAATTTGTCTCAACAAAGTTACAAAATGTAAATAAAAAAACTTTACATTTGTAGAAGAAACTTTCTTGCAAGAAGAAAAATATGACGATGATAACCAGGATGATCGCTTCAAGAAGCGTGTGAATCACCTCTTCTATGGAGGCCTTAACCGCATCGGTTGTATCGAGGGCAACCTCTACTTTCAAACCGGGAGGGAAATGCTTTTTGAGCTTGGCTAACTCCCTGGTAACGCCGTCCGATACTTCAACGGCGTTGCCGCCGGGTCTAAGGTAAACCACCACAACCACAGCGTCTTTGCCGTTAAAAGAGCCGTTGGTATCGTAGTTTTCTGCTCCGAGTTCTACTTTACCAACATCCTTGATCTTAATCAGTGTTCCATCATCTGATCGCTTTACTATCATATTGGCGAATTGTTCCGGTTCGACCAGACGCCCCAGGGCCCTCAAGTTGATTTGGTACATCTGCCCGGCAGGAGCAGGAGCACGACCAAGATCGCCTGCACCGACCTGTTTGTTTTGTTCCTGTATGGTGGCGGAGATATCCAGAGGAGTGAGTTTGTACTGGGCAAGCTTTTTGGGGTCGAGCCAGACCCGCATGGCATATTTTCGCTCGCCGACAATATTCACGTCTCCCACACTGGGCAGCCGCTTGAAGGAATCTTTCAAATAGAGATCCACATAGTTGCTGATGAACTCAGGGCTATACTTTCCATCTTCGGAATAAATGCCCAGAACCATCACAATTGAGGTGGAGACCTTCTTTATACTGGTTCCGGTCTTCTTCACATCCTCCGGCAGTTTACCCTGAACGGCAGCGACTCGGGTTTGTACATCCACTGCGGCCAGATCAATATCTCTCTCCAGATCAAAGGTACAGATGATTTTGCTGCGTCCGTCGTTGGCGCTCTGGGACTGAATATACTTCAGAGAATCCGCCCCGTTGATCTCTCTTTCCAGAAGTTGGGTAACCGAGGACTCCACCTGCTCGGAATTGGCACCAATGTAGGTAGATTCCACGCTGACCTGTGGTGGCGCGATCTGAGGATACTGAGCAATCGGCAAAAACGGAATGACAATGCCGCCGACAAGAGTCATGATGATGGCGATTACGGTGGCAAATACCGGTCGTTTAATAAAGAAGTCCGAAAGCAATTTTATTCCTCAAGACTTGGACTTTTCCACCACGGAAGCGCCGTCGGAAAGGTTCTGAATTCCGGAAACAACCAGCTTCTCACCGGAATTTAAGCCCTTCTCTATCAAGATCCCGTTGTTTCCCTGCAAAGGACCCAACTCCACAGGTTTCTGTCGTGCAATGGTAGCCCCCTTCTCGCCCTTCTCCAGTACATATATGAACGGCTGTCCTCCGACCATGGCCAGCGCCTTGGTCGGAATGACGATGCCCTGGGAACGCCCCCAAATCACCCTGGCCGTAACATTTTGCGCCGGTCTTAGCTCATTGGCGTTGTTCTCGAACAGTGACTTAACCAGAACAGACTGAGTATCTTTGTCCACCACAGGAGAGATGTAGAAAACTTTGCTGTCACCAATTTTAGTATCAGAAGAGTCCAGTAGTTCGACAGTCGTACCGTGCCTCACTTTTCCCGCCTCATCTTTCGGAATCTGAATATAAACTTCCAGAGGCTTAGACTGGCTGATACTGGTAATCCCGGTCTGGGGAGTGATATAGTCACCGATCTTAACCGGGATATTACCCACGGTGCCACCGAAGGGAGCCTTGATCTCATGATATGAGAGTTGCTCCTTCTGCGCGTTGACATCGGATTGACTCCTGGCCATCTGTTTACTGGCGGAATTCACGGCAGCTTTCTGGGCTTCTATTTGGGCCTCCAACGAGTCGGCATCCGCCTTCTGCACTTTCAAACTTCGCTCTTTAGACTCTTGCAACTGCTTGGATACCGCCCCTTTTGCCAGCAATCTGGTGTAACGTCCAAATTCTTTTTCTGCAAACTCCACTTTGGCATTGGTTCCGCTGCGCTGAGCCTCAAGAGCCTTAAGTTTCCTCAGTTGGGAGTGATACTCCGCTTCCGCAGATTGATAGTCGGCAAACTTTGACTCCACATTCTGCTTTTCTTTAAGCGGGTCGATCTCGACGATCAATTCACCTTCCCGGGCATAGTCTTCGGGTTGCTTCAAAATGCGAACGATATGTCCGTCCACCCTGGAATGTAGAGCCACAGTCTTTCTGGAGTCCATTTTAGCCACATAAACAGAGCTATCTTCAACGGGAGATGCTTCTATAGACTGAGACTCCACCGGATAAGCTATCGGTCCTGTCTCAGCAGGCTCATCTTTAGAACAGCCACAGAGAAAAATCAGGGGCAGACAGATACTGATAAGACCGGATAGACACAGGATTCTGTGAGAATACTTTGTATAAAAGAAGGCTGATGGAGAAAAGGGATTCAATCTCTGAACAAACCGATGGTAAATCAAGTCCCAATTTTACCCTTATGAAAAACTATTTGGGTGATTCAAGCTCGCTTCTGAGAATAGATTTCACTAGAAGACTATCAGCCTTCGTCTCTTGGAATCTTGATGATCGCATTCAGATCACTGATGAATATGGTGCCGCCAGAATCTTTCTTCTCCCTGGCCATGCATTCTTGAATCAGCTCCACCACCTGGTCCACGTCTTCAGAAGGGACAGCCACTTCTATCTTCACCTTCGGGTTCAGATGTCCAAACAGGTCTATATCGGCTGAAAGATGTTCTTTGCCGAATCCTTCCACCCTTGAAACTGTAATTCCATTGACCCGGGCTTTCCTCAACGCTGTTGAAAGCCGTTGAAAAGCGGTGGGGCGAACAAGAGCAGTAATCATTTTCATGGACAGGTTCATGGAGAAGATCATATCAGCAAACAGTCTGATTTTTTCCGCAAAAAAAAACGCCCCCGTCTCCGGGGGCGTTTCAACTGGCTTATTTAGTGGACTTTGACTTGGACTTGGACTCTGCTTCGTCCTTGCCTTTTCTCCATTTGAATAGTCCTCGTTTTTCAGTCTTCTCGAGACGTTCGTCATCAACATCTCCACTGACTTTGCCGGAAGCACCAGGCAACAGTTGGGCTTCGGTGAGCACCTTGCCGGTGAACTCTTGATGGAGTTCCACCAGGAACTCGTCTCCCGGTCTGACCAGCGCTTCCTGACCTTTCGTAACTGTATCTTCGATGATCCAGCTTCCAGGAATTCCACTCAAGAAGCCCCAGCAAAATCCTTTGATTCTACGGTGCGGCACATTGGTACCAACAGGCTTCATAAATGCGAATGAAGGATTAACAGCCCCCATGACTCCAAGAGCCACAGGCATGGCACCAAAACTGAAGACACCGGCCGGTGCTAAGGCTGCGTTCAATCCGACACGGATGGCTTTGTATTTCAGTTGCTGACCCCAGGGTCCTGTTATTTGACCATCATGGTTGACTCCTAGAAGTCTACCTTCAGCTTTGTTCTTAACAATCCTATCTTTACGAGCAGGTTTGGCGTTCAAAGCAATATGCTCGCCTTTTTCGTTGATGATTTCATCAAACATAATTCCCAGACATCCGGAATTTCGATACCAGCGTGTGGGGCTGACCATCGAGTGCAATACAGTTCTAGCCTTGAGAGCATAATCAATATGACCTGTGACCATGCTGCCTTTCTTAGCGATTAACTTAGGCCCGATTTTTAGATCGTACTTGAGGCGAGCCTGCATAACATCGCCTTTTTTAGCGGTTTTACTGGAGATGTTAGAGACCATCACCACAGGGAATTGAGCTCCGGCATTAATCTTGGTTTGGGCTTCATCCGTCGGCAGGTCTTCGTAGGCGATTGTCTCCTGAACGATCGCCATCTCGTCGTTATCTATATAGATGACTTCGGCGTCTTCGTCTTTTTCTACAAAGCCTTCCTGCAAGAATGCCAGGTCATCATCTTCTTCCGCGGCA
>JAUIJG010000463.1 GCA_030431355.1 bacterium | reverse complement strand
AGAATAGGTGCCACGATAGAAACCCATCGTTAGAAATAGGAAGGAAAAAGATGAGCGAAGCAAAAGTCAACATTTACACACCAGCCGGAAAGCATGTTGGCTATTTTCTGAATCCTACGGTTAAAACCTACGCGGAAGGCGACTACGAACTAAAAGGGGAATTTTTCGATTCGGAAGGTCTGAGAGTAACAAAACTTGATTTCAATCCCCAGGCTCTACCTTATAACGCGGACCTGAGCCAACTGGAAAACCTACCCGACCAGAAGATATATCGTGTATATGTTCAACGCGGTCGTCAGCCCGTTCATATGACCGGCAACGTCAGCAAATAGAAACAGCTCCGGCTAAAGAGCTGTTTCTGGTGGTAATCGATAGAAGTCGAAAGTCAGAAATCCTGTGATTGGGCTTTCACAAGTCAAGCAGTTTTTGCTCCACTGACTCTTCGATCGAGGAAAAATAAGAGTCTCTATTATTGGTTATATCAGCAAGTGCTGCCTTTCAAACTATAGTGAACCCGATAAAGCCCTATAGCGATTCTTATGCAAGTTTGGCATTTACGGCAGCAAAATTGGGCAAAATGTAGTTGGTATCTAATTATTCAGACCGAGCCCGATAACGAACCGGCAACTGAGACATGGCAACAGAATCCCAAGCAACCGAACCCCAGAGCACCTCTTCCGAGAAGGCGAAAGAGCGCATAGTTCTTTTGGTGGAGCCTATTGAGAGTGAACTGGAGCGGTGCCACAAGTTCATTAGCAAACAGTCTCCGCTCTATGACGTCGACAAGGCGCAGTCCGGAAAAGAAGCCCTGGAGCTTTTCTCCTCCCGCAAATATGACGCGGTGGTGATGAGCTATCAGTTAGAGGATATGGATGCCGAAGAGGTAATTCGTTCAATAATCACCGAGAATCCCAACTGCCCCATCGTGGTTACCACATCCAACGATAGTCCCGAGTTGGCGATCAAGATGCTTCGTTCCGGGGCGATGGACTATCTGCCTAAATTCGGGGAGTACGAAAAATTTCTGCCTAGAACGATAACCACCAATCTACAGCGTTCCATCCTGATGGAAAACCTGAAAGATATGTACCGGAGAGTTGAGCGAGCTTCCCTGGATGAAGCCCTTCTCAATCGTTTGATAGTCAACATCCACGGCTCCCTGGAATTTGCCGATACGCTGGAGCGTTCCACAAAATCTCTACAAGAAGAATTCAATGTATCCAGGGTTATCATCTGTCTCAACGAGGAGGACCGAAGCGACATGAGGATCCGCCGCCAGATTACGGCGCCGGATGTCAAACCGGTATCGGATAAAAGCATCCTCTTTGAAAAATACCACGACCTCCTTCTGGACATAGGCGAAAGAAGACCTCTGGTGGTTATGCAGGACGACACATTCTCCTTTGCCCAGGATGTGAGAATGGAGATGATCAACCACGACATCCTCTCAATGCTCATGGTGCCGCTGGTTTACCGGGGCAAACTGATGGGATTGATCCATATGGATCAGGTGGATTCATCAAGACTCTGGTCGGTTTCGGAGATCAATTTGATGACCCGAATTTCCAATCAGCTCGCCATCGCCCTCAGCCAATCTAAGCTCTATCAAATAGTTGAAGCGCAATCGACCAGCATCTCCAAGCTCACCGAATTGTGCGCACAGTTGAATGAAGTGGTGGGCTCAACAAAAGAGTTGACTGAAAGAACGGAGAGTCGCGAAAAGGTAAGGGTGAAACTCTCGACAAGAGAGATGGAAGTTCTGAAAAAAGTAGCCCAGGGATTATCAAATAAAGAGATCGCGGAAGCACTTCATATAACCGAAGGAACCACCGAAGTCCATGTTTCCAGGCTGCGTAAGAAGTTATCGGTGAACAGCAGGGCTGCCCTTGTTAGATTCGCATACGAAAATCATCTCTGCTAGTTTTTCACGGCAGGATGATTATTCTTGATCAATAAGAACCAGGTAGTCTGCTTCAAAGCGTTGATAGGCTTCTCTTTTCTGGGCATTTTAATAAGCTTTTTTATCTCATTGGGTCTGGTGGAAGGCGGCGGTAACTGCAACCGTCTTTGATACCGGTACCAGACATCCGCTTTGTTTAAATTACGAGCGGTCTCAAGAAGACTTCTATAATCAGGGTCATAGGGATACTTGCGAACCATCGATTCTAGAATCTTTATAGAGTTTTCAAGGGAGCTATATTCCAGGGAACGAACTAACTCTTTCAAGCTCTGCTCTTCTTCCTGGCTCCTGGACTTAGAAATTTCAGGACTGGCAGAAAGGGAAGGTCTAGGGAGACTCTCCTGCCGGGGCTGCTCCTGGTAATAGTAAACCGGTCTCTGCGGGGTTTCCCCGGGAGATGGTGATACTTGTTGCTCTTCCTGGACCGGTTCTGAATAAGCTTCATCCTCCGACAAATCTTGCCCGGAGCCTGAAACATTCCCTGGCTCCACTGCGTCTGAACTTGTCGGAATTTCCGGGTCAGTCGGGTCAGTCGAATCGACCGCGTTATCGGTGCTCTCACCATAATCGGGCTCGGCTTCTTCGGAAGTAGCTTCTGTCTCTCCACTCTCCACCGGCGTTTGTTCCTGGTTCGAGTTCTCATTTTCGACAGTGGTTACATGTTCCACTTGCAGCACATCAGAAGGAGAATAATTTTCGACCCCCTCGGCCAGGCATGTATTACCTGAACCAAAAGCGCATGACAGTAGAATTAGAAGAAACGTTCTCATGGATTGTGATCGACTTGTTCTTTAAGGACACATTACTTTAATAACAGGTAACTCTCGAAGTCTTTAGCTTAACATGAGTTGTTCCACCAAAATACCTTTTCAGGTACCTTTTACCGGCAATGCTCAGCTCGAAAGAAAACAATACAAACAAGCTTGAGTCCGCTAGAAGAGCCTCTCCGGTGAAATATATCATCAAGTTTTTGCTTGTCTGGTTTCTCGCCCTTCCGATAATCGCCGCTGTCGCGTTGCTCACCGATATCAACTGGACCAAGCCTTATGTAGAACAGAAGCTCGGCGAAAGTCTTCACCGGGAAGCGAGAGTGGGACGTTTAAGTTGGCACCTGGGTATGAACGGTATCTCCATAGATACCGCCGATGTGGAGCTTTATGAGATAACGGGAGAGCCTTTTTTTGAAGCCGAAGATGTTTCCATCGGAGTGGCGGTTCTGCCTTTTCTATCCGGAAAGCTGGTGCTAAAACATCTGGACTTCGACAAATGTCTGGTGTGGCTGGTCAAAACGGGTCCGAATCGCTGGAACTTTGAAGACCTTTTGATAGAAGGTCCGGAGATCAAGCTGGTCAACATCAACCACGGCAAAGTGAAAGTGGTGGACAGCACCGACGATCCGGAGAGAAAGAACCCCTTCGTGCTGGACAACCTGAAGCTGACTTTCAACTGGCCCCGCAAAGACAAGAAGCTTCCTTTTTTCATGTCAGTCAAAAAGGAATACGAAGACTTTTCCACAAACAT
Source organism: bacterium (assembly GCA_030431355.1). The sequence goes on along the minus strand of JAUIJG010000463.1, from coordinate 506 downwards.
CACCCTGGAAGGTTTCGGCGAAGGGGAGCTGAGCACCTGGCCGACCAATCAATACACCTTCAAAGTAAAGGGCTCCAATATCAAACCCGACGATGTTTATTCATTGCTTGCCTACTTCGAATCCCAGGAACCAGAGGAGGAGAAAAAAGCACAAACTGAAAACAACATGGATATGGACGGACTCCTGGACTTGAATATCGAGGGCGAAGGCACTTTCGACGAAGGACTGAATGCCACCATAACCGGCGACTTCAAACAGCTGGCTCTGAAAAACAGCGCCATAGGCGATATAAACGCCGGCAAAGCCAGTGGTTCGATGAATATGGTGGTCTCCGATGAAAATTTAAACTGGGACAATCTATCATTCAAATTACGGGGAATGACGATAGAGTCAAGCGGCAGCCTGGTTAAATGGCAGGAAGAAGATTCCAAAGTGAAAGCCGACATCAAGGGTCAGGTTCATAACATAAAAGAGATCGACTACCTTCTGGGCAACCTGCCTAAGA
>JAUIJG010000462.1 GCA_030431355.1 bacterium | reverse complement strand
CTCTTCGTCGGGCTTGAGAAGCTGAATTCGTCCAATCTCTCTCAGGTAGAGACGGACTGAATCTTCCGTGGCAATCTCTCTGGTGGAAGGCATTTCGACCGGTTCGTCATCGTCGTCCATGGAGTTGTCTTCATCGTCGATAATGGTGAACTGATCGTCATCTATAAGATCAAGCTCTTCCATTTCATTGCGCTTTGCGGCGTTCTCGTCTTCTACAAACATTCCGCGTACCATGCGCTCGGTGGAAGATGCTTTGGTCTTGGACATTTTAGGCATAGATAGGTTTCCTCTTTAGGATGAAAGATATTTTTAGACAAACGCTTTCATTGCTTGTTCACGTTTGAAGCTGACTCACTGCTACCGCTTATATATTTGAATGACTTAAATGTCCTGGTGGCGGACCTATCTATTTACGGGTGAGCAATCAACTGCACGTCTATAGGCAACATGTTAGGTGCGAAGGTCGAAATCAAGGGGAATCTACACAGTTCCATAATGTTTGCATTAAATTGATGCAAGTTTTGATGCTGCAACGGCAGCTCGTCGTGTCTGGAGACCCCGAATGTAACGCCTTTTCGAAAGAACCGGGCGTTAAACTTGGCAACGCACCAAATCTAGTATAGGTCCGCTAAAGAAGAGTGGCGCAACCTGTTAAGGTACATTAACAATGCAGTAGACAAGGAGCCAAAACCCTGAAACACCGACACAGCATAGCGTTTCCAGATCAAGCCCGACTTTTCTGTACTATGTTTAATGGAAAATCCCCGAAACCCTCTTGGCAACCACGCTTCCAGGATCGAAGTTGGGATATTGAACGATACAGTAATGAACAGCTTATAATCTCGCCTTGGCTGACTAAGCTTCCTGATGAAGACACCATAAATATAGAGCGCAAAAGTATTGAATGAATGGATAGACTGAGACAACTAACCCTGAAAGCAGAGCGGTGCTACTTGAGCCTGACTGGCACTTACATCAGGCAGCCGAAAGAAACTTCCAGCAAGCGGCTTAAAGCGCTTGCCAGAGATCGTGGAATCAAAATCATTACAGCCGACAAGATCCACTGCCTTGATATCAAATACGATGCTCCTACCAGAGCGCAGGTGGTGGCATCCTACGAAAAGTTCAAGGAAAGTCTCGGGCTCTACACGGACAATATGCTGAGTAGGTGCGGAGTGGAACAGTTCATCCTCTGCCGGAACTTATCAACAAGTTCTTCCGGGAAAAAATACAAATCCGCCGCAGGAGTCGCCATGGTTGGCTACGATGTGGTGGATACGCTTTTTCTAGACGCGCGCTACTTTCTCGATGACGATTGGATCGGTAGTAGAGTTTTCCACCACGAACTGTTTCATGCGATAGATTACAGAGATACATGGTTCGGCCACTATGATTCCGAATGGAAAGGACTCCAGGGCTCTGGTTTTAAATATGGTACCGATAAACTATATGAACATCTAAACACTTTTAACCAGGGCAATTACAGAGACGTAGACATAGACAAGTACGTGATTCGCGGAATAGATTCACGCCCTTCTAGAGAACCAGGCTTTGTCTCCGACTATGCAAGATACAGTTATGTAGAGGACAAAGCTGAGGTTTTTGCTTCTCTATTGACAGACTATTCAAAGACGATGCGAAGGTCTAAACATGACCTGCCACTAAGGCGAAAGATAGAGAAAATGAAAGAGTTGCTCCACGAATTCTGCCCAGACTTTAACGACAGCTACTGGAAAGAGAGAGAACTCAGCTAGGTCGTATCACTTCAACAATTACGACATCCAATCAGATCCGAAGACCCTGGACTCTCAATGACAGGTGTCGATGACTATCTCAACACGACGATTTTTCTGACGTCCTTCCGGATTATCGCTTCCATCGCTGTATGTATTTTGCGCTACCGGTCTGGATTCCCCAAACCCCTTTATTTCGGCATTCTTAGACAAGAAACCATTGTCCAGAAGCCATTTATTAACAGCCTTAGCTCTATTCAGGCTGAGGTTTTTGTTGTAAGCATCGGTTCCGATTGAATCGGTATGTCCTTCGATGACAATCAAATTCTTGCTGCGCTCACGGATCATCGGTCCCAGGGCGCTAAGAGTATCTTCAGCCCCTTCTGTCAGGTCAAATTTGTCGAAGTCAAACAAAGTATCTCCAAATATTGAAAGCCTGTGCTCACAGCCGTCTTTTGATACTTTCATAGTTATTGCTTCCGCGCCTCTGGGGACTGGGACTTTCCCTAGAGGAGCAACTTTCCCTAACTGCGGCTTAGCGCCCAGTTTTGGCGTGGCGCCTAGCTTCGGCTTGCCGCCCAATTTCGGTTTGCCTCCCAACTTTGGCGTGGCACCTAGTTTTGGTTTGCCTCCCAATTTCGGCGTAGCCCCTAGCTTCGGCTTGTGACTCAAATCGGCCTGAGCAACTAACAATCTGTCGCTATCAAAAGCTTGTACGTCCGAGGATATTGTGACCAGCGATAAAAGTAAGAGCGTGGAGAACTTGATTAATGAAATTGGCTTTGACATTTGTTGGAGATCTCCCACTATCTAACCCTAAAACTACGACCGGCTCAATGAAAATAGGTGGCATACATCAATTATGTTGTATGAGCATAGGCTGCCTCAAAACGAAATTGCGCGGATTTTTTGAGAATTATCTTTTCTATGGTTGCAGCTTCTGATTTAGAATACTGACTGCTTCCTGCAATTGTTTGTCACGATCAGAACCAGCTGTTATCCAGGTCCCCTGATAAATATCCACATCCGGCTTAATACCATAGCGCTTATTCCCGGCATTGCCCGGCCAGACACCACTGGGGGTAGTGAACCTGAAAGTTGTCAGTTTTAGAGAATGCTGATCGTTGATTCTAAAAGTGGATTGTCCGATTCCTTTTCCGAAACTCGGTCTTCCGACGAGCGTCGCCACACCGTTATCTTTCAATGCCCCCGAGAATACTTCCGCAGACGAAGCACTTGTTCTATCAATCAAAACAACAACTGGTCTACCATCTATCAGGTATCTCTGGCGGTGCTTCTCGTCTACCTCAGTGTCTCCATCAATGTCTGTCACCTCGGTCTGCAACCGATTCCGTGTAAGCCTGTAGTTTTTGTCGACATATCTGGGATTAGCAGGATCAGAATTCTCCCTGGCATGAGTTCTGACGATTTCACCTTCCGGTATGAACATAGAAGCTATCTCTATCGCTTCATTAAAGAGACCGCCAGGATTGCCGCGCAAATCGATAACAAAAGCCTCAGCATCCTTATTTCTTTGAATTGCTTCCTTCATACGATCGGAATCATGGCGATCTTTAAAGTCGGTGAGCTTCAGATAGACAATGCCATCGCCAAGGTCGTCTTCCACAACATCGGGCGGAGCTTCCTTCTTTACCCCTTTTTTCGCTTCCTGTTCTTCCACCTCTTTGGCATCTTGAATGTTGGTGTAAGTATCGCCTGTCAATCCGGACAGCTCAGACTGAGCTTTCTTATGGGCATCTTCAGAGCTGGATATGACACAATCATATTTATGAGTTAATTCCCTCAAATCACCGAGGGAAAATGGGTCATAGTGTTCAAAGGCTGCCTTTCGAATTATTTTGGCGTACTCTGAATTTGGCTGACAGAAAGTTGGTGAGCCGGGAGTGTTTTCTCCGGCACGGCTGCGACCGAAGGCACCAGTATCGAATATGGTCTTGGGAGTATCAGTACTTATCTGCCGCTTCCTTTCAACTGCTATTGACCTGAGCTTCCCATCACGTTCTACCTGGAGGGAAACCCTCGTGCCCCGGGGACCATCTATCAAGTCGAGAACGTCGGAATGCTTCATCTCCGTCACGTCCCGACCGTCCACTTGCTTGATTAAATCTCCTGACTGTAGCCCGGCATATTCGGCGGCAGAGCCTTTATAAACATGCAGTATTCGGGTTGCTACTTTTGACTCTCCCCAGGATTGCGGATCTGGAATAGGCACTATTCCGATTCCATGTACTCGGTCAAAAGA
>JAUIJG010000461.1 GCA_030431355.1 bacterium | reverse complement strand
GTCGACACGGACGGACTATCCTCTAAGTCTATGGAGTCAAAAATTGTTCCAGGACTATATTTCATCGGAGAGGTGGTGGACGTCACCGGTCAGTTAGGTGGATTCAACTTCCAATGGGCCTGGTCCAGCGCCTATGCTGCCGCCACGTCCCTCGAATATTGAGTGCCTCATCAATCTAAATCAAATCCAAATCCCAGAATAAAACCAGAACTCAGAACCAGGCTTAGTCTTTACATCCCCCGAGCAGCCCAGAGCAGTTTTGGAGAGGGGAGAAGTAGGGCTTTGTTGCAATAAACCTTGAATTAATAAACAAAATTCCTAACAAAAGGTCTGCCTGAGCCACCTACTGTGATAATCTTTGTGTTCGAATGATCGCATACTTACGAACTCTCTGGGGTGTATCTCATGGAAGTAGCTGAACGCTTAAAATCTATTCCTCCTTACGTTTTTGCCGAGATCGGTAAAAAAGCCAAAGTCCTGGCGGACCAGGGTGTGGACATCATCAATCTGGGCATAGGCGCACCGGATCAACCCACCTTCCGTCATATCGTGGATGCCATGCACGAAGCGATCGAAAAACCTATAAACCATCGCTATCCTCCATTCGGCGGTACCCCAGAGTTCAAAGAAGCAGCCGCTAAGTGGTGCAATGAGCGATTCAAAATAGATATCGATGCCAACACCGAAGTAACTTCACTCATCGGCGGCAAAGAGGGGATTCATAACCTGATCATGGCTTACGTGGACAGAGGCGATTATGTCCTCGTCCCGGACCCTGCCTATCCTGTGTATCAGTCTTCCACAGTGCTCGCCGGCGGTCTGGTCCACTTCATGCCGCTTCTGCCCGAGAACAACTTTATCCCAGACTTGACGCAAATTCCGGAAGTTATAGCAGACAAAGCCAAGATAATGCTGCTCAACTATCCAGGCAACCCGACAGCTGCCGTTGCCGATATGAAATTCTTTGAGGAAGCAGTCGCTTTCTGTAAGAAGCACGACATTCTTCTCTGTCACGACCTGGCATATTCCGAGATGACTTTCGACGGCTACAAGGCGCCTTCTATTTTCAATGTAAAAGGCGCTAAGGACATCGCCATCGAGTTGCACACTCTTTCCAAGACCTACAATATGACCGGCTGGAGAGTAGGGTTCGCCATCGGCAACAAAGACGCCATCGCCAACCTGGCCAAAATAAAATCCAACATCGACACCGATATTTTCAGAGCCATTCAGGTCGCCTCCATCGCCGCCTTTGAAGGACCCCGGGACCAGATAGACAAGTGCAATGAGTTATATGTCAAAAGACGTGACCTCGCCATCCAGCGCCTGTCTGAGCTGGGCTGGAAAGTGGAGCCTATCAAAGCAACCTTCTACATGTGGTTGCCCGTACCTCCAGGTATGACTTCGGAAGAGTTCAGCACCGAGATGCTGAACACCGCTGGAATAGTGGTTCCCCCCGGCAACGCCTACGGACCAAGCGGAGAAGGTTATTTCCGACTCTCACTCTGTGTTGGTGTGGACCGTCTCAGCGAAGCTTTCGATAGAATGGTCAAACATTCAATCAATTACGAAATGGGAAAAGCCAAAATCTAGGCTAACTGTCTAAATAAGATAATTACATTATTGAATTTGGACCGGGCCGGGAATAAGATTCAAGAACCGGTTATCTTATCCACTGACCGTAATGCAAAACAGGAACTGGCGTTGATGATTCAGGAGCCGCAAGGAGAGAAAGAGGCTACTAAAGTTTTGCCTGCATCACCTACGATGCAGGTGATTCACCATATGCTAGCCCAGGCTCTGGAGGAAGTATCGGACCGCATCGAGGTCACCTGGAAATCGTCTGATAACTCTAACATCTTCACCCTCACGGTGAAATCATCCCCGGTGGGAAGGGAGCCATCCTGGCAACTATTCCAAACATCCCAGGGCGCTTCGAGAAGTCTCTGGAACTACCAGAGCTGTGATACCTTGCTGGTCTTCAATCGTATGCTAGCGTCATGCGGAGAAGCCATTGCCACAGCACACCTGAGCGCCGGTAGCCCCGACTCCATCAGGGATGCGGAAGGGGAGGATTTCTTTTATAACCCCCAGGAGAGAACCAAACAAAGAAGGACCGTCCCGCTCCCTGCCCTGGCCAACAAAACCGAGCTGTCCAAGCGAGATACGGTCCTAAACGGAGAGCTGGCATTCATTCAAATTTCAGCTCTTCTGCAGTCCATTCTGCTGGCAAAGATGACAGGTCGACTGCAAGTCGACAGTAAAGATGGCGCAGCGGAAGTCTTTTTCCTCGACGGGAAACCGATTCATGCCTCCACCCCGGATGGAACCGGCAATGAAAGCATCTATGAGTTGATTACCTGGCAAGAGGGTAAGTTCTTTTTTCAACCCCAGGTAATTACCCAGAAGAGGACAGTAAGCGACTCCCTGGACAGCCTGGTTATTCAAGGGGTTCAGTTGCTGGACAAGTTGAATCTTATCCGCAATATGGGCTTCCGTGAGGATAGCGTCCTTTCCAAAACAAACGAAAGTGTTTCAGATGTTGATCTAAATACGATGCTATCGGTGGCAGAACCACATTTGTTGGAGTCCCAAAGAAGACTCTATGATGCCGTAGACGGCACCACAAAATTCAAAGAGCTTACCCGCTCCCTGAAATTAAATAGAAGTAGCTGGATAGAGATTCTATCCCATCTGTTCAAATGCAAGCTCGTAACTACAGATAGTGGCACTAAGACATTGATTTACGGCAAGCAATCCCTTGTTCCGAAAGCGATAGACAGTGCAGCCATCCAATCGGTGATGATGAGCCTGAGAAGACCGGACACGGGTATGTTCAACTATCCAGCTTTTTTGTATTTCCTGGAGCAAGAGTACTTTCGAGGTCATAGAGCAGGCACTCCCGTATCGGTGATCATCTTCGAGATGCGGGTAAAGACAGGCATAAAAGATGTTATCCGCGAGCCGCTACCGACCTCTGCCCTCAACCAGGCAGTCCTGCGAATAACTTCAGCCAAACGGCACAACGACATGCTGGCTCATTACGAAGGTTTTGACTATGCCCTTCTCTGCCCTGACACCGATACCGATGGCGCCCTTATCTTCTGCGACCGATTGGTTAAATCACTGAGCAAAGATGCCCTGAGCCCTTCTATAAAGCCAGAGAATCTTTCCCTTTCATTCGGCATAGCGAGCGTACCGGGAGATTTCATGGAGCTTGGTCTGATGCTATCGGCAGCAGAGAGCGCCAGAACCTATTCCGTGGATAACGACCAACCGGTGGTTGCTTACAGGGATATGATTTAGGTAGATTTTTAGATGCGGTTATGGACCTGGCCAAAAGATCATTCACCGATTTACGCTCCTGGAAGAAATTTGTTCTTCAATACCGTCAATCCTTTCAGAAGCGATTCCCTGGCTATGACGCTCAAGAGAAAGCTTTCATAAGCTTAGTACTTATCCTTGCCTTTCTAGAAGCTTCTAGCGAGAGCGCAGATAGAGCGTCCCTCTATGAAGAGGTGGAGGAGCTATTAGAAGGAGCGGCAAATTTAATCGGCACCACATCTAACGCCCCCGGAGCTTTTTCTCTACCCGATAAAGAGCTGTTTCTAGAATGCAAAAGCCTATTCGATCAACTCGAAAAGAGTCATGCCATCATGGGCAATGGCAAAAGAGAGAACCGCTCACTCGTAGAGAATCTTATTGGAGACACCTATCAAATCTGGTCCTCCCTCTCTAGAAATAAAGCCCTGGAGAGAATTCAGATAGCAGACAAAGAGATCAAAAAGGAAGAGCTTATTGCCTTCACCCAGATATACACGCCAACCTGGGTAGTGGATTACCTCCTGGAGAAGACCCTGGGCCAGAGAGAAAGTTCAAAAATCCACTCGGAACTTATCTTAGATCCGGCTTGCGGCTCCGGGCATTTCTTACTTGGCGCTTTTGAATTTCTTGTCTCCTCAAGAGTAAAAGCAAAAGGGTGCCAGGTAAAAGAGAGAGACCTGCACCAGATTCTCACCTATC
>JAUIJG010000024.1 GCA_030431355.1 bacterium | reverse complement strand
CCAGGCGGTCTATTGTGGTGGTGACCCCACGGTCTGTTCGGATCTCCTCCGGATTCTCGTGCGGCAGCCTCTCTCTGCTGCCTGAAGAATTGGCGAAATTCTCTTTGCAGCTCTGGCGGCATAGTCCTCATATGCTCTCGCATGGCACGCATGCGCTTCATTCTCTCTTCTTGAGGCATGTCCATGAAGGACTTTCTTTGAGCAGCCAACTCTTCCGGACTCAGATTTCGAAGCTCCGCCAGTTTGGCCTGGGCCTGCTCAGGAGTCATTCGAGCAAATTCTGCCGGATCGATCAATCCAGGAGCCAGGGCGGTGACGGTCGCCGTTCTGTTTCCAGCGCCGTCTGTTTCAGTACCGGTTTCTGCTATACCGTCATTTCCTCTAACTCTATCTTTGCCAAGGATTATCTGTCCGCCTTCCTTAGTCTCGATTTTGAAAGTTCCATCCCCTTGATCTACGATGGAGCCAAAAGGACTGTCCCCGGGATTGACGGCCTCGACACTGCCATCTTTACCCCTTCGCATGAGGCTATTAGTCTCAGGGTCTACAAAGTATGAACTCTCCGTATTGGTATCGAATACAGAGGCTGGACGGCCTTCTGTCTCTCTAAGATGGAATCCATCCAATTCGGTACCGAATTGCTTGCCATCGGCTGTCATCACGACTCCGAGGTCTTTTCCGTACCTTGCTACTGTATCAGTTGTTAGTTCAGCTGCATGAATTACGGTGGAAGACAATCCTGCCCAAGACTCGGTATCTACATCCCCAAGGGAAGAATAGATTCGACCATCATTGGTCTCTACCATAGCACCATCACCGGTGATATACTCTCGCTGTCCATCCTTCTCGGTTACGGCAACGGCATCTTTACCCTCGCCGAACTTGACAGTTACAGAACCATCAGAATGTTTTATACGCTGCATACCGGTTGTTTCGTCAACCTGGACAATATCGCCTTTCTCGTTTGTCCGTTCGGCAACTCCTTCTAACGGACCGGCCAGAGCTTTATCCAGCGCAGCCTTATCAATCTGGGAACCATCTTTTCCAGCTGTTTTAGTTAAGGTTGAATTCAAAGAATCGGTGGCGACATCGCTGGCACTCTTACCATCAGAGCTGTTGACCAGTTTTGAATCGTCGCCTGTCAGAGCATCGATATACTCTGCCTGTTCTTCGTTGGCTTTCTGTCTGGCAACTTCAGCTTTGGTAAGATCTTCAATTTCGCTCTTACCGGTTAGAGCTATATCTTTAAAGTCCAGATTCCCGGAACTAAGCTGGAAGTCCAGGTCTTCGGAGAGGGAGGTTGTAAGATCTCCGAACTGATCCGAATTGCTCCAGGTATCCCAATCCAGCTGGAAGTCTTTGTCTACGGTGCATACTCCGGGCTCAGTGGAAAAGAGATCGGCACCCCAATCGATACCGGCGTTGTATATGTCGGAGCCGAAATCTATTGCCGTGTTGAGACCGCTATAGTCCATGAAGGCTTTGCCGAATCCACCCAGGGACCAACTACCTGGATCATCCAGACTATTTCCGTCGGAGCCGGCAACCTTGATGTCTGACAATTCAAACTTGCCTGCTTCACTTTCCCATGCTTCAGCGCCCTTTTTGTCACCACGAGCGTATTGGTTCAGGGAACCATCCGTGCCAACCTGGATCACTCTGCCATCGGAGTTTAGTATGGTGGTACCGTTTTCAGACTGAACCATCTGAGTACCATCATTGAGAAATACTCGAGAGCCGTTATCGTTTCTGATCACCTGCGCGTCGTCAGGAATTTTGACATCGACGGATCTGTCCTTGCCGACCTCAACGAGTTCAGTACCGTCACGCGCTTGAACAACATAGTTGATGTCCGCACTTACCATAGCCCTTGGGGCTACTCTTGCTCCGGTGTTGTATTTTTCTGCTTCTGCCTGGAAAGCTTCCTTAGCTTTAGCACCTTCGGTAACTTGACCATAAAATCCGGAATTGGCGACAAAGTACTGGTCACCTTTTCTGATGAACACCGAACCATCTTCCGATTGCATAACTTCGGTGGTAGTACCGTCTTCGCCTGCTATGAGACTTCTGGTTCCGACACCATCAAGTTTGGTGCTATCCGCACCTTCAGGGATGCTAAGCTTCCAATTTGCTTCCCACTGATTCTCCACCATGTCAGCATCATCGAACTTGAAGAGAGGCTTGCCATCATGCTCTATGACAACATCGTCATAGGATTTAGACTTACCTGCTTCTAAGGTGTTGATACCATTTAGAGTTAGAGCTTTGCCGGTGTACTGGCCGTCCTCTGCTCCTGTGCCACTCTCGATATATTTTTCGGACTCATCGGGACTATCCGATGCTTCAGAGTCGGACGAACTTAAGTCGCTGGCTCTGTAAATCTGACCCTGGCCTTCAATGACATTGATGGATCCGTCGTTGGCATTCTGCTCAATATAGACCTGCTCTCCGCCTTTCTCAAACCTGAGCCCTACTTTACCGTCCGGATACTCGATTCTGACCGCTCCTGTGTCGGAATCCACTTGGATTTTTGACCCGTCGGCCTGCACCCGGGTTTGAACATTCTCACCCTTGAGTCCATTTTCTACGGAATCTGTCAGATCAATCTTTGTGCCGTTGAGTTCTACCTCAACTCGTCCACCGGCTCTAACTTTAGCCAAATCTCTCAGATCGGAAATTTCCAGGGGAGGAAGACCGAGCCTGGTTCTTTGCTCGGGAGTAAGATCTCCGGGAGCCAAAGCTTTTAGCTCTTCAAGACTTTTAGGAGTTGAATCTTCTTGAAGTTTCTCTGCCAAGGTCGCTTCGGCCTGTTCGCCCTTCTCTACAACCTCCTGGGAAGCATCCTGGCCTACCTTAGGAGTTGTATCGCCGGAATCATCGGTTGATGTTGTCTGGTCATCGGCTTTTGCAGCAGGCCCGGAGTCATTGGCTTCCTCGCTAAGCTTGGCGCTGGCGCCCTCTGCTTCCTTCTCAGCGGTAGCCGGAGCATCCGGCTGCGCGTCGGACGCGCTACTGTCGGCTGCTTTTGCTTCTGGATTTTCTTTTACTTGGTCTGCTGCCACGATATACGAACCCCTTGGTTCAGGGAATGTGTTTTGTGATTGTCGGCTAGTTAATAACGATTAAGTATTAGTAAGTCTACTTATTGTCAAGGAGGGGATGTCCTTTGTCAAGGAGGACTTGCGGGAATTACGTAGTCAAAAATTGAAAATTTAATCTTCCAGGGCTAATTTCGCCCCAAAATCGACAAAATATCCGATAGCCGGATGAATACAGGAACAATTCAAAGCCGATGCAGATACAATTCAAAGCATCTGGACATACATCATTTATATAGAAGATTGCCTCCGGCAGACCTCTCATTAAAAAACCAGGGTAAAAGAGGGTGAAATTGGTGCTTCTGATAAGCCACAATATGAACGATACTCATTTACTATAAGATTCGAGATTTAGTAAACAGCCAGGCAGACATACGAGCAGACGTACTGAATGATTAGGAGACCCGGTCAAAAGTCCATGAATGCCCACAGGGGCAATAATAAGAGTCGCCGATACCAAGCCATCGGCGCGGCGCTTATCACTGGAATTATGCTCTCCGGCTGCAACTTGATTAAGCAAGCCACCGGCGGAGGAGCTGGTCAAAGTGGACAACCGGGACCCTCCGGAACCAGACCTGCATTTCCCACCCCGGGTGGACAGAATCCGGGTGGATCTCCCCAAACAGGCAAAGCACCAGCTAATTCAGGCGGAGACGCAAAATATTCAGGTCGCCTCGGCGGATACTGGAAGATAGCCTATAAGCTGGAGGGCAAAGACGAGACTTTCTCCAGCAGCATCAAATTGAGCCAGAATGGACAGCGTTTTAGCGGTCAGGGCACCGATGATCATAACAATAAGCCATTCAACATAGAGCAGGGTACCGTTCGTGATGGAAAAGTGATTTTCTACAAACGCTACGATAATCCCAGCAATGCCGATCAAACTCCGGTGGAGTATGAGGGAACCCTTGACCTGAGTGGAAATCCTTATATGAGTGGCAATTTTATTGTCGCCTTGAACGGTCAGGAGTTATCGGGAGTTTGGGAAGCGGAGCAAGAGTCCGGCGGAGAGGGCCAGGGCGGTCAACAGCAAGCAGCCCAACAGCCCCAGGAACCCCAGAAGACCGAACAGCAACAGCCGGGCTATATTCCGGCACCGGATCACGCGCCGGACTTATCCGGAAAGTGGAATGTGGGCTTTGAATACCGCTTCAAAGAGGTGCAATCTACCATGTGGCTGGAGCAAGACAAAGACAAACTCCGGGGTCATGGAGTAGACCACAACACCAAAGAACAATTCCAGATTGAACAGGGATGGTACGCCTTTCCGAAAGTTACTATCATCAGGAAGTATCCCGCTCACAAGTCAGGCAAGATTGCCATACCCGAGCACAAAATGACCTTCAAAGCGGAAGTGCAATGGGTATCGGACAAAGACTATGTGGGTCCCTATATGCGCGGCAAAACAGACGGCGGCGGCAACTGGGAAGCGCAGCTGGTCAGATAGGTTTCTTTAGTTCAGAAAGCCCTCAAGCTCAGGAGATAACCCCGAGCTTTTTGCCGACTTTGGAGAATTTCTCCACAGCCACATCCAGATCCTTTTCCGAATGAGCAGCGGATATCTGGCATCTCAAACGAGCTTCACCCTCGGGCACCACCGGGTACCAGAGACCTTTGACATACACGCCCTCTTTGAGCAGTTCGTTGCTCATGTCCTGGGCAGTGGAAGCTTCGGTAACCATTACAGGAACGATGGGATGATCACCTTCCAATATGGTGAAGCCGGCGTTCTTGATCTCTCTTCTAAAATACTCGGTGTTTCTATGCAGCTTTTCCACAAGCTGATTGTCTTCTTCCAGCATCTTTATGGCTTCCAGGGACGCACAGACGATGGGAGCAGGAAGTGTGTTGGAGAAAGTGTAAGGTCTCGACTTCTGACGCATGTAATCGATAAGCTCTTTCTTACCGGCGATGAAGCCGCCGGCAGCTCCGCCGAGAGCCTTACCGAGCGTACCTGTGATCACGTCAATCTGTCCATGGACACCGCAATGTTCCGGGGTGCCTCTACCGGTGGCGCCTAAGACACCGGTGGAATGAGACTCATCGACGAAGAGCAGGGTGCCGTTCTCTCTGGAAATTTCTACAAACTGTTTCAGATCAGCGGACTCACCTTCCATACTGAACACACCATCGGTGGCGATGACACTCATACGATAGTCCTTGTCGGCGTTGGCGGCCAGTGCCGCTTTCAGATCATCGAGCTGGTTGTGTTTGTATGCTTTCAGATCACATTTTTTTGTAGCCTGGCGGACAAGCCTTATACCGTCGATGATGCTTGCGTGATTTAGCTGGTCACTGTATATGATGTCACGATAGTCTGCCACTCCCAGGTCTCCGCTCATTAGAGCTGTGAAGAAAGCTTCGTTGGCGGCAAAGCAGGATGAGTGGAGTATCGACGCTTCCATTCCCAGGAAAGCGGCGATCTTCTCTTCCAACTCCATATGAATCTTCTGGGTGCCGCAAATGAATCGAACGGAAGCCATTCCATAGCCATAACGCTCCAGACCGTAGGCGGCGGCAGCTTTGATACGAGGATGGTTGGCCAGACCGAGATAGTTGTTGGAGGCGAGCATTACGCAGATGCGGCCATCGGCGTCCACCACGGCAGCCTGATCACTCTCTATCGGCACTTCATATTTATAGGTTTTATGTTTCTTCTGGGAATCAAGCTCAGAGGCGATAGCGGAATAGATCTGGGATGGGTCCATCGACTTACTTCCTTTTCTGGTCTGTTCTTTTACTGCGGATTCTCTGGCGGCGTCGGACATATCATCTCTCCCAAAAGTCTTTGTCTATTTTGCTTGCTACGAGGGCTCCATTGTATCTGATTGAATTTTGTCTATGGCTCAAAGACCAGCTTCATCTCTTCGCCGGAAGCAAGAAGATCGAAGGCAGTTTCGTAGTCCGTCAATTTGTAGGTCTTGTCGGCGATTATTCTATCCAGTTTCGCTGGAATGTCTAACTTCTCGGAGTGAATCAAACGTAACATCGTCTCCCAGGTATCAAACATTTTGCGACCGAAAATTCCTTTCACGGTCACGCCTTTCCAGATGACACCATTTGCGATATCAAAATTATCCAATGGCTTCCGAGTGATACCAAGGAGAAGCACTGTGCCTCCATTTCGAACAATTCGAAAAGCGTCCCGATAGGCAGCCGGCGAGCCGGACATTTCCAGAACCACGTCAACTCCATTGGCCATGGTCTCCAGCTTATCGACTTTATTGTAGAAATCCTTAGAACCGGAACCGACGTCGAAACTATAGTCAACTCCGAACTCTTCGGCCAGAGCAAATCTTCTGTCGACATCCTGGGCTTCGGTCAAATAAATCCGTCCTGCCCCAAAATCTCTGCAGAGAAAAGCGGCCATCAATCCTAAAGGACCCGCGCCTAGAATAGCTACGGACTTGCCGCGAACATCAGCCTCATAAACGGTATGTACGGCATTGCCGAAAGCATCTAGAAGGGCTCCGATTCTGGAAGGAATCTTGCTGGTATCTCCACCTTTTCCAAGGAGAATCACGTTTTTGTATGGTACGGTGACATACTCGGCAAAGCATCCATCCAGATGCACGCCTTTTACCTTGACCCTGGTACAGATATGTTCATTGCCTGTGCGGCACTGCAAACAATGTCCACAGGCAAGATGCATCTCACAGGTGACATAGTCGCCGGGCATCACTCTGAGATGCTCAGGCACATCGGCAAATCGATCCGCTCCAACCCCGGAGCCGACTTCATCCACTACTCCGCAAAACTCATGGCCGACGATAATCGGCTCATAGCTGGATGAGTCGTCGATGTATCGCATCATTTCCCGACGAATGCCTTCTGAGGACGAGCTGTGATAAATGCTCTTGTCGGTACCGCAAACGGCGGTGGCGGTCACTCTGATTCTCACTTCGTGGGAGCCCACCGGGGGCTTTTTCACGCCTGATTTGAGCGTCAGTCCGTCTCTCTCCAGTGACTCTTTAACCAGACAATTCATACCGTTTCCACCATCTTTAGCCTTGGAATCGGGAGAATTCAGTACCTGCCCTTGCATGCTGCTTGCCCCTATTACATTCGTTTCCGCGGCTCTAACTATAGAAGCTTTAGATGTGATCCTTTTCAAATAAATCAAATCTCTTAATTAACAAATCCAGCTATTGTTTCGTTTACACAAAGGCACCCGGAAGCGATATATAGAGAGCTTAGCCATATTGTACAGGTTACATATTCTGTCTTAGCTTTTATTTAGTTGCCAAGAGAGTTGATCGCTTCTTACACTGAGGGTAGCTTCTAAACAATTTCTTTAGAATTGTCCATTTCATAGAAATTCAGAACTTCTCGCTGGAACACCAAGCAACCATATATAAGGTCTAAACAATGAACAACCAACAAAGAACAGATGATGATTTTGATTCAACCATGACAGCTCTGGACAGAGCTTTTGAGGAGATTGCCGAGTCCTCAATCATCAAGATGATCATTACCGGTAGTGGCGGACCGGAGAATAGGGAAATAACCGACTCCGGTCTCAGATTCGTGCGCTTTCTGATATCAAGAAGCGAGACCTATACTTCCGGTATCATGCCCAACTTCAAAGATGGAAAATGTATTCGAGACGCCGCCAGGGACTTTATCCGGCAGGCCGGAACACCCACCAAAGCTTTGCAACTGATGTATCAGAATTCATAACCATTCATCAAGTAAGCCAGATTCTAAGATCGTAAGCCATGGCCCCGGCGTCGTGATATCGATCTTCAAGATTGAAGGCGCCGGCTTTCAAGATTATCCTCTCAAGCTCAGAATCTATCTCCGGCTTCAAAAGACTGGGCCTATCCAACTCCATGGGCTTTGGATCAGAACCTGTGATAAGGAAATACATGGTGCAGGCTAAAGAGTATATGTCACTTGCCGGACCAGGCTCGCCTCGAAACTGTTCAGGCGGTATATAAGCTTGTTTGCCGACAATGGTGGCGGTACGCTGACCGGTCGATTCTTTCGCCACGGTGAAGTCGAGAAGTTTGATCTTTCCATGGTCATCCATCATCAAATTGTCGGGCGTCAAGTCCCTATGCACGATGGGTGCCTCTCTTCCGTGCAGATAAGAGAGTATGTCGGTAACAGATAAAGCTATTTCCGCCACCTGTCGATCTGGAAAAGGACCTCTGTTTTTGACAATCTCATTCAACGAACTACCTTGAACGTACTCAAGAACCAGATAACCCCTATGATCCTCCACGAAGCAATCATAGAGTTTGACGATATTGCCGTGCTTCAGACTGGCTAGAATCTGCGCCTCCGTGGACAACTCCTCATACTTTCTATCCTCCAGTCTCTCGCTCCTGTGCACCGGTAAGACATACTCTTTTAAAACGATCACTTCACTATCAGTGATACCATCGACTTCATATCCATTGACAGCTCTGTAGCGCGCTGCATATGCTGTGCCCTGACCCCCTCCACTCAACAGTTCTATGATTTCAAAGGAGCCGTCTTGAAGCATCGTTCCAATCTCGAGCCGTCCTCGCCGCTGCCTGTTGGTAGGAGAGGAAAAATAGTGAAGCCAGAGGTTGGTGTATCGGTTGTCTAGCTTGTCCTTTTTCTCCACTGCTTCGATGGCATAATTCAATTTGGCATGACCGACGCCGGATCTCACCCTGGAAAAGAAGGACTCCTCTTCTATCCAGGCGAAAGCGTTTTCCCAGGTGAGCTGATAGACTTCTTTTTTGATATTCTCAATTAAAAGATATGCTTCTGGAGAATCTCCCGAACTGGAAGATGGCACCGCTTCTACCGCCACCACATGATTCCAGGAGAGGAAACAAGTACTCTCAAGATCAAACTTTCCCGTACCCAGCCTGATACCCCCATCGGTGCATTCAACAATCTTCAGCTGATTATCGCGGGCAGCCTTGCGTGAGCTGAATCTATGGCCCACTGCTATTCCAACCAATCCCAGAGATAGCAGGATAAAGACAATCATCACGTGAGGAACCGCCATTATCTGTGTGCCAATTCTTTCAGGACGCACGATAAATCCGCATACATACGCCAGTAACATGATGGCGATGAATAGCTTAACCAGGTACTCATTAACCCCGGAATCCATGCCCAATCCGGATTTATTCAACGTGGTTACTCTCTTCCTGGAAGGGAGAATGTATTTTAGATCAAGATTCTTTTTCATACCCGTCACCTAATACATAGACAACTGTAGTTCGCTAAGTCGCTCCCCCAGCTCCTCCACCGAGGCTATGCGCTCATCGGGTCTGACCCTGGTGCAATCGAGGACCAATTCGTTCAAAGCTTCGGATATGATGGCGCCACCATCCATGGGGTCCGATTCTGAAAAGGGGGTAGGATCGCAAGAAGTCAGTACAAAATAGAGACTGGCTCCCAGGGCGTAGATATCGCTACAGAGCTTTGCTTTGCCCTGGAACTGTTCCAACGGAATATAAGCCGACTTGCCGACTATAGTGCATGTCGCGGTGCCAAGAAAGGTGTTGGCGGCTCCGAAGTCTATTACACAAAGGGAGCCATCTTTGCGAATGATAATGTTGTCCGGAGTCAAGTCACGATGAATAACAGGCGGCTCCAGATTGTGCAGATACTTCAGGGTTGCCGCTAGCTCTATCGCCCATCGCAACGCGGTGCCCTGGTCTTGCCGGCCGAACTCCTGCACATAGTCGCGAAGAGTTCTGCCGTCTATGTGCTGAAGCACCATGTAATGCCGGTCCGACTCGACGAAGTAGTCGTAAACCTGGGCGATATTTCTATGACTAACAGAGCAGAGCAAATTAGCCTCTCTCTGGAACATCTCCACAGCTTTCTTCTTATCCTCTTCATCACAGGAATCAGGCAGAACCGACTCCTTGAGGACTATCAACCGAGAATCACTATCCTCAGCCAGATAGATAGCCGAGAGCCCTCCGAAGGCAATCTGACCCAATACCTTATACGTCCCCTCCTGAAGCTCATCGCCGAACTCCAACGGCGTGTAGGCGGTGGTACTATATCTGGAGCGTAACTCTGACTCCCAGATCTTGGTGAAGCTCAACGCGTCTCGTTGACGAATCCTTCTCTCTCTTGGTTGGGAAGAGACTGCATCGAGCAACTCCTCCTTCATCTCCTGTCTGTCTTCTGCCTCGCTCAATAAATCACTGAAATCAGATCTGATTTTGATATCGGGTCGGTATGTGTTCAGAAGCAGGATAAATCGCTTTAGCGCACTACGGGTAAAACCATCAATATCTAGTTTGACGTAAGAGTCATCGGCAAAGCCTATCAAAATTCGATCATCTTCCAGGGAGTTGCCGGAGGTATTCGCAAATCTAACCGCAACTATCTCTGACCAGTGACGCTCCAATTGACCACTCAAAGAGATAGAAAATATCGCAGGGAATGAGATTCCATGGTTATCTACTTTCAGGGAGGTGTCCCGGTAAATGAATGTCGTAAAGAGATATCCCATCCCCAGAACAAAAGCGATAACGCAAATGCCGACAAAAACGACTGCAATATCCATAGCCAGTAGAAGAGCCAGCACACCGACAACTATTATCGACAGTCCGACATTTCCATCCAACAAGGATGCCAGCATACCCAGGAAGATACTTGCCGGAGAATCTCCCAGAGGATGATTGTATGCAATCGTATACTCGCCCCCAACTTCAGACATTTCATAGAGGTCGAACTGATCTATTTTTAGTTTCTGCTTTGATTCCTTATCCGAAGGAAGATCATCTTCTAAAAGCAAAGAGGCAAGAATCTCCGGAAAGTTCTATCGACCTCGATATTATTCCCGTTCTTGCCCCTGGACAGAACTCTGTTCTGAATTTTAAGACACCTACATGCCTAGAATGCTGTATCCGCAGTCCACGTGAATAACTTCACCGGTTACGCCGCTGGAGAGGTCGCTGGCCAGATAAAGAGCCGTTTTACCGACCTCGTCCGGCTCCACGTTACGCTTAAGCGGTGCTTTCTGTTCGACCACCTTGAGCATCTCTCTAAAACCGGAGATTCCCATTGCAGCAAGAGTTTTCACCGGACCGGCCGAGATAGCGTTCACCCGAACGTTCTTCTCTCCTAAGTCGGCGGCAAGATACATGACCGAAGCTTCAAGAGCTGCTTTGGCGACGCCCATAACGTTGTACCGGGGAACAACTTTCTCCGCACCGTAGTAGGAGAGAGTAACGATGCTACCGCCTTCTTTCATCATCGGCATAACTCTGTTGGCCACGGCAGTCAGGGTGTAACAGCTCACATCAAGAGCCAATCTGAAACCTTCTCTGCTGGTGTCGAGATAATGACCTTCCAGATCCTCTTTATTGGCAAAAGCGACAGCATGAATAAGGAAATCTACTTTGTCCCACTTCTTGGAGAGCTTATCGAAAACTTTATCGATTTGAGCATCATCGCCCAGATCGCACATCTCCACGAATTCGGATTCAACTTTTTCAGCCAGGGGCATGATTCTCTTTTCCAGAGCTTC
Source organism: bacterium (assembly GCA_030431355.1). The sequence goes on along the minus strand of JAUIJG010000024.1, from coordinate 10,872 downwards.
TCCCTGGTAGGTGAAAGCAAGATCAGCGCCTTGCTCGTAGAGATATTTGGCACAGTGCCAGGCCAGACTTCTCTCGTTTGCCACGCCCAGAATGATTCCGCGCTTTCCTGCCATCATTCCATTTTCTCGGGCGGTCTTATCCAATACTTCAGCAGTCATCTATAAATTCCTCTTCTTGCATCGAGCTCCGGCAGTCCAAACTCCAGAGCTTGCTATTCTATCGCCATTTCCTGATCTAAAAGAACTTTTTCACTTTCTCTTGCAACATCTGAGCTCTAACCAGGGCAAGGGGCGGGTATCCCTGCTTAAGAAAGAGATCGTGAAACTCCTTCAGATTGAAGGATGCGCCGGCTTTGCTTCGAAATCTTTCCCTCATGGAAAGAATTTCAAGTTTGCCGAGGGTGTAAACAAGATAAGTCGGATCCATGGTTCCCCTCTTTGCTTCCCTCTCGGCATTGGCATGTTCTTGAAAGCCTTCCTTTTCAAAAAATTGAATGCCTTCTTCCAGGCTCATACCCCGGGTGTGCATTTTCAGCCCCACGATATAGCGACACACCCTGAGTAATGCGTCATGCACCTGGGTTATCCGAAGTTCCGGACTGGCATTTCTAAAGTCTTCCTCAAGCATCATCTCTTCGCAGTAGTGGGCCCATCCTTCCGCGTTAGAAGAACAACCGAACACTTTTCGAATATCCGAAACAGCCCTGTTCACCCAGAGGAACTGAACATAGTGCCCAGGATAAGCTTCATGAATACTTGTATTTAAAAGGTCTTGATCGGAGAAGCTTCTCATATGCTCCTCCACCTGCTTCTTATCCCAATCTTTCTCAGGCAGAGTGACAAAATAGAATGCCCCCTTGGCATTCTTCTCGAAAGGACCAGGGGTATCCATGGAAGCAAATGTGAGAGCCCGCATAAATGGCGGTGTTTCCGCAACAACAACTCTCTCTTCACCGGGTATGGTGACTACCGGTTTCTCGACACAAAACCGGCGGATGTCTTCCAACACTCCGGAGACGGAAGATATCAGTTGGTCCGGCGCAGGGTGCCGGGAGGCGATGGATTCGAAGACCTGCACGGCAGTCTTCTTCTTGTCCAGGGAGGCGGCACAGTCTTTAAACTGCTTTTGTAGCCGGGAAAGCTCCTTTTCTCCCCTCCTTATAAGATTGTCTATGGAGTCATAAACTAGCTCTTCGCTATAAAGTTTTTTCTTGTATAAATCCTCACCCAGAGCGAATTCCGGTACTGTCTCCGGCATGATCTCGTTTTCTAGAAATCTCTTGTAATCTTTGAGTGCCTCAATAGACTTTGAGTTAACTTCGGAGAAACGCACCAGTAGCTGTTTCTGCTTGATCTCTTTTGACTCAGAGGAAACCTGCTTCACAAGGTCTTTTTCGAAGAAAGACAAAATCCCTGGAATCTTTGTCAGGGCTATACTGGCAAAAATTCTTGGTACCTGATTAGCCTCAAGATTTGACTTTGCCCGGGCCAGATATAAAGGAATCTTCTCTTCTCTTTCTATTAAGCTCCCGAGCCTCTTCTCAAATGGAGCGAAATCCCTTTGCACCAGGGTAAATATTGCCGTGTTGACGTAGGAGCTGTACTTATCGGGGTTGTTCCGCCAACTTTTGATGGAGTCCATATCCAAGATGGAAGCGCTTATATCCGCTTTGATCAGATTCCAATCTATCTGATTTTCTCTGGACAATTCCTCGAAAACAATCCCGTTCAGTTGTCCATCGAACTCTCTCACGCTCTTTAGATACTGTGCTCTTCCTTCCGGAGTAATGTCGTTCAGTTGCGAGTCATAGTCGTGCACCCCGCAGGAGGTGGCGGCCACCGGGTGGTGGCGAAAATAAAATTGAAGATAACGCTCCGCTATCCTCTTGAATTCTTTGTTCCCTTCGGCAGCTGATACCGGCATGGCAAAAATAAGCCAAGTTGCCAGAAGAGCAAAAACAAAGGAAGGACTAAAGAGAGGTTTAAAGATGTAGAGGACTGATCTGGTTTTTCCAGTCGATTTGGAATTTTCTTTCATGATCTGCTTTTGATATCAAATACGGGGCCCATTAATAATTGCCGGACGGGTCCGATGGGGTCTCGCCCCCGCCGGCAAGAAATTTAGCATTATTTGCAACCGGCTTTCAGGCATCTCTATTTGACCGAGTGCAAAACCACCGGTTTCCAAGTGAAAGACACCGGAATTACAAGGGAGTTTCAGGAAAGCAATCGAAGAATTTCGACCGAGTCTTTCAGCAATCTTTCAGAAACCGGAATCTGAGCCATATATAGTCAATAAAGATAAAGACGAAAGAGAAAAAAAGATTACGGACTTCCCGGCGAATAAGCCCGTTCCATCCAGGGTAAAAGCAGGGTCCCATTTGTTCGAATTGCAGACAGACTCAGCCATTGCCCCCATGTTAATAACTGGACAAAACCTTAGTTACATAAGAGCTATAGATAGATCCAGCCTAGTAAAATTTGGAGACAGGAATCTAAGAGGACTGGGAATGTCCGGCTACAAAATAATTGTCATGGTTAAACAGGTCCCGGATCAGGGGTCTAAAGCGGGTTTGAACCCGGACGGAACAATAGACAGAGCCAGAGCGAAGCGGATGTTGAATCCCTTCGATCGCTTTGCCTTGCAGGCTGCGCTGCACACCAAAAACACTTACGGCGGCACCGTTACCGCCATATCCATGGGACCGCCTCCGGCAGTGGAGATTCTTCTAGAGTCCCTGGCCCATGGCGTCGACCAGGCTTACTTGCTGTCAGATCGACGTCTGGCTGCCTCCGATACCCTGGCAACAGCCTATGCCCTCTATAAAACCATTGAGTACGTGGGTGGCTTCGACATCATCTACTGCGGTCTCCAGACAACAGACGGAGATACTGCCCAGGTAGGACCACAGCTGGCAGAACGCCTCGGTCTTCCCCAGGTCACCTACTGTGAAGATTTCGCCATCAAAGACGGCAAGGTTCGCGCTCGCAGAATTATCGAAGGGGGACACCAGGAAGTTGAGGTTAAACCGCCTGTCCTGGTCACCATAGCCAATTCCTATCATCCCCTGGAATACAAATCCTTCCGTGGTGCCTGGAAAGTTCAAAGACTGCAAAGGGACAAAGACGCTCTGGAGCAGATTGTCAAAACAGTAAGCCTCGATGATATCGGAGCGGATCCGGAACGTTGCGGCTTGAAAGGTTCACCGACCATCGTCGCCAAAACTGAAAAAGTAGGAGAGCTTGGTGGTAGCTGCACCATGCACGAAGGCGAGTCCACCGAACATATGGTCTCCGAGGTAATCAACTCCGGAGCACTCAATGAGTTTTTAGCCCGCTGACCTTAGAAGTCAACAGAAGCAAAAGAAGCAGAAAAACAATGACTGAAGACAAGAATAAAAACGACCAACAAAACGATAAAGATAACGATCAAGCTGCAGAAGATGCAATCGATGTATCTCAGTACTGCCCGAAAGGAGACGTGCTGGTAATTGCCGAGCACATTCTAGGTGATTTGCAGCCGGTAACTCTGGAATTGCTTGGAGCCGGTCGAATTCTTGCCGACAAAATGGACAGGTCTCTCAAATGCCTGGTCATGGGTCATAAATTGGGCGACATGCCCCAGACCCTCGTGGAATATGGTGCCGATGAAGTCTATGTGGCTGATCACAAAGAGCTTGAAAACTACAGAACCCTTCCTTATCGAAGAGTAGTATGTGATTTCTTAGAGAGCCTCCCGGAACCTCCTCATACCTGCTTGCTCGGGTCCACCACCACCGGCAGAGATCTGGCTCCCAGAATCGCGGCACATTTCGATACCGGTTTGACAGCAGATACAACGGAATTGGACATCGGGCCCTACGACCATAAAAACAAGGTCGATCCATCAAAAATCGGACTATATCCAAACTGTCTATACGCAATCAGACCCAGTTTCGGAGAGAGTCTCAAAGCAAGAATTCTTGGACCCTGGAAAAACCCCCAGATGGCAACCACCAGACCTGGTGTTATGGTGCCGCTTAAACAAGAGAAGGGCAGAAAAGGGACCATCAAAGAGATTCCCGTAAATCTAATCGACAATGATCTAAGGCTCAAAGTTGTCGATGTAGTCAGAGAGATTGCAAAAGGCGTGAAGCTGACCGAAGCCGATGTTATCGTAGCTGGTGGCTATGGACTGGGATCCCAAGAAGGCTTCAATCTCATGAAGCAGCTGGCTGATTGCTTTGAAAACGCCGCCATCGGCGCGTCGCGTAAAGTAGTAGACCTGGGTTGGATTCCATACCAGAATCAGGTCGGTCAGACCGGCAAGACCGTCCGCCCCAAACTATATATCGCCTGTGGTATTTCCGGAGCAATCCAGCACAGAGTCGGTATGTCGAAGTCCGGGCTAATAATAGCCATCAACAAAGATCCGGACGCACCAATCTTCAAGTTCGCTCATCAGGGTATCGTCGGTGATGTCTATCAAATAATTCCCGAGATGATTGAGCAGCTAAAAAAAGTCAAGTCAACAGATAAGGATCAGGGGGTAGAGGCAGTTGTCGGAACGCATTGAATATGATCTTTTACTAGTCGGTGGAAGCCCTTCCAATCTAGTACTCGCATACCACTTTTTGCAAATGGCAAAGGAGAGCGGTAAAGAATTCTCCATCGCCATTTTAGAAAAGGGCAAGGACTTTGGAGCTCATATTATGAACGATGCGGTTTCAAACCCCCATGTTCTCAAAAAAATATGGCCTAATTACGAAGAGCTCAATTTCCCTGTGGAAGCGGTATGTGACGATAGCAATATGTCCGTACTGGGACTGGAAAAGAAATTCGATATCCCGCCAAAGTTCTACCCCAAATCCTTCGACAAAAGCGGATATCTGGTTCTAACCCTGAGCCACGTGGTCAACTGGATGGCACACCAAATTCAGGAAAAGGACAAAGAGATCCCCAACGTAACCATCGACCTTTTCACCGGCTTCTCGGCCCACAAAGTAGTTTTTGAAGACGGTCGCGTCGCTGGCGTAGCCGTTACCGAGAACGCCTCCTCCGAAGAAGACTATGTATACGCTAAGTTCACCGCATTTGGTGACAAAGGCTTTATCTCCAGAGATGTAATCAAAGAGTACAACCTGAGAGACACAAATCAAATCTGGTCTGTCGGTGTCAAAGAAGTCTGGCAGTGCGAAGATGACTACCAGGGCAAAGTCTGGCATACCCTCGGCTGGCCACTCTTGGATGGCACCTTCGGCGGTGGATTCGTCTATGGAATGAAAGACAAGAAGCTGACCATCGGTATGGTAATCAGCCTTGACTCAGAAGATCCGAATTTGAATCCCCAACAAAAACTTCAAGACTATAAGAAGCATCCCTGGATTCAAAAAATGATCAAAGGCGGCAAGCTTCTTAAATATGGAGCGGCCCTTCTTCCTGAAGGCGGCTACTACAGCCTGCCCAAGAAGTTCGCAGTCCCCGGAGCCATACTTCTAGGTGACGCCCTGGGTGTATTGGACGTGAAAAACCTGGCTGGAATTGATAGAGCCATGGAATGCGGTTATGTTGCGGCGGAAGTTCTCCACGAAGCCCTGGTCAAAGAGAGCTACGGTGAAGAAGCTTTAGCCGACTACCAGAAGCGCCTTGAAGAGTCTTTTGTCATAAAAGAGCTGTACAAGAATCGCTATTTCCGCTACGCCTTTATGGAAAACCCCAAACTCTTGCAAGAGTATCTGCCGGATATCGCAAGAAGTATCGACAAGTCCAACGCATGGATAGGCGGATTCAAAGTATTCTTCAAACATCCTCTCGGTGCATCAAAAGACGGTATCAGATCCCTCGGTTTGATCGAGGGCAAATTCGATATCGGTCCTATTGAATACAAACCGGACTACAAGCACATCGTTCCTGAGTTCGTGCAACCGAAGTACGATGAACCCCAACCCGCGGAAGGCACCATTTATTCCCGCCCCGACGCGGTCTTCTATGCCGGCCCCAAGTATCACGAAGGCAACCTGCACATCGATGAATTCAACGCAGACACCTGTATGACCTGTATTGAAGTCTACGAAGGTCTGGGCAAAACCACCCCCTGTGTCTCAGATTGCACGGCGGAAGTTCACAGAATAGACGTCATTGACGATGTCAGAAAACACGGTATGTCTCTGGAAAACTGCATCCAGTGCCGAACATGTGAAATTGTCTGCCCGGAAGTCAACCTGAGAGTCAATCCCACAGAGCAAGGTAGTGGACCGGATTTCATCGGTCTCTAAAGGCAAATTCAAAACCGAAAACCTGGTAAACTAGTTCCTCGATTATGCTGGAACCTTTTACCCTATTCAAATTCCCGGTTCGAAAAAGAATCCCGGTAGTTTTTCTTGTCCTACTTTTGTTTGTGTCCTGTTGTCCGGATGCTCGGGCCACGGGAGTTGATCATGCCTTCCAGTGGTGGACCCCTGTCTATCTGGACGCTCCTCTGGTCAATCCCAAAGTGCGTTTGTACGCAGAAGCGAACCCGCGACTAGCCGATGGAATTAACGGCATAAACCAGCTTCTATTGCGATCCGCACTGGGATACAAGATAAGGAAAAATATCGCTTTCTATCAGGGCTATGCATATGTGAGCAATTTCCTCCCCACCTATGTCTATGAAAACAGAATCTATCAGCAGCTAGGCATGGGCAATGTGATTCGAAAACGGCTCCAGGTTTTTCAGCGATTCCGCTCAGAACAAAGGATGTTCCAGACTCGCTCAGGCGTCTCCAACAGACTCCGATACATGCTCAGATTGGCCTATCCAATCAGAAACACCTATTTCTATCTGGTGGCATCCGATGAACTATTCGTCAATGTCAACTCTCTGAAGGGCGGTCCGGTGGCCGGCATAGATCAAAACAGACTGTACGCCGGTCTTGGAAGACAAATCAATAAAAACATGCGAGCCGAAGTCGGTTATCAACTCCAGTATATAAATAGAGATGACCCCTTCGACGACCGCGCCAAACATGCCCTGATGACTCAGGTATTTCTGAATTTTTAGTTTGGCCTATCGAGATAAGTCAGCAACTAGCCTTTTTTAGACTTGCTCTTCTTCTCGCTATCGCCATTAGCTTTCATGTAGTCGAGCACGAACTGATTAACCATCTTGCCGGCAACATCATTGACGGTGCTGTTATGGGTGACAGCTTGATCGGTATAGGTAATAGTGCGCATATGCTGTTTTGGATCACGCACCAATTGACTCCACTGGGTGAGAGTCAACTCAACCACGGTTGTCTGGGAACCGGCCGCCAGAACTTTCAACTGCAAAATAGCGTCAACCGGTTTGGTGTCACCGGATTTGCACTCGGCTAAATTGTGAACGGGAATGGGGAGCTGTTTCAAACGGGTGGATATAACTTTGCCCAGTTCTGGAAAAGGATTGTGTCCCGGAATTCCGTAGGAGATGCCACGGAGTCCTTTCAAAGAAGGAACCATGAGATTTTGTCTTAGAAGCTGACGGTGCTCTCGCATATCTTCAAAGCCAAGCTCTTTCTTCTGACCATCATTCTTCTCTTCGGCGGGCTCAGCTTGAGCGAAAACCGGACTTATGTTCATTGAGGATACAGCGATTGCGCTGAGTGCAATGAGCAACTTCGAAACTCTGGCTCTGCTTGTCAACATTCATCTCTCCTTCTTACTGCGCAGTTTGATAAGGATAACAGTATCGGTTACTGAATTTCTACTCTATATATAAGATTGTCTTCCTGCTATCGGGTGATCATATTCAGGCTCTTTAAAACCTGACTGAAGCCCTGCCCTCGAGAACCTAAACCGCCGAGAGAACCGCCGCCTCCGCTCTGCAAGCTGCGTAGTAGAGAGCTGTAGTTGGCTGCTCCCCCTCCACTGGTGGCATAGTTGGATGTACCCCCGCCACCGGCACCGCCGGATACGGAGTTCATGATCGAGGAAAGATTGCCAAGAGAGCCAAGTCCTCCTGCACCTCCGCCGCCACGCATCAAACTTGTCAGCTGATTGGCGCCCTGGGGCATGATGCTCGTATCAACTCGCTGACCTTTCTGAACTGTTCCATACATTATTAGTTTGCGAAGGAACTTGCCCTGGGCATCATAATCCACAGAAGCGGCAAGCACATAAAGCTGGCTTGGAGACTGGCGGGTGAAGCGCATAACTGATTCGGTGTATCCATTTTTGGATTGCCCGGTGGACTGAATCACTGAATGATTGCGAGTGACAATCTGCTCTTCTAGAACACGAGAAGCGAGGCGACGTATGACGTTTTTTACCACCCGTTGACTGATCTGGTTGCCTGATATACCGACTTCCGCACTGCCTGCTGTGGACACAGAGCCGAAATGCAAGACCACGGGAATCTGCATATTAGACATCATATTCGACACCATTCCACCTAGTCCAGATAACTGGGGATTGCCACGAATCATTTTCTGATAGGAATAACTCTCCCTGGCAGGAATCATTAACCTAACGCTAGCCGGCTCCAACTCAATATTGTTGGTTCCTTCCTGCCTGAATACGAAGTTTACGTTTCCGGACTTGCCCGGTCTGAGAATCTGAGCCATCTTTCTGGATTCAGCAGGGTCGATGCGGTCGGACAGGGCAGATGAGTTGTATCGCCATACTTTCAGCTGACCTCCCCATATACCGGAAAAGTCGACCGGGAACGAGCGCTCTTGCACACCGGTATAAAGCCTTGATTCACTGGTTTTAGAACTAAGTCTTGTGGCAGAACCTGTTAATGGGGCACTGGTATCAAATTGGGCTTTTTGCGCCTTGAGCACCGGCATTTTGACGTCGGCTTCCGCAGCAATCTGGTCCAGCCTTCCATATAGAACGATAGGTTTACTCTTAGCAGCGGCTCTGGTCCTGGTAGGGGCTGATGAGGCGCTCTTGGCACTCTCACCGCCAGAGGATCCGGAAGAAACCGGCTTTTCCATTTTCAGAGCCGGAGCGGCCTCTGCCGACTCCCCACTCTTTGCTGGTGCGGCGCTGCCGGAACCTGAGGAAGAAGCAGCGGTAGCTGCTGCGCTATCTTTCTGGGCCGGAGCGCTGTCATCTTCTGATGGCCAGCTAAAATCATCCGCCCGGGCTATTCCCGGAAAACAGAGGCTGAAAGCCATAAATGTGAGCAATAGTATTCGGCTGTGTCTGGATTTTTGCATATCCGCTCCGATCTCCTCCTACTAAATGGATAATGGCTCTTACGAAATGTGGGTGGGTAGCTAGCTGACTAGCCAGGTGCGCCTGAGTAAATATGCCACCTTTTAACCCCGATTCCACAAAAGAAGCCGAAACCGTTGTATTCACTGATTTATCAGATTCGTGAATTAAAGTAACCGCCCGGGTTTAACCCCTTGACTTACTGCATAAATATGCAACAATAATGCATAATTATGCAAGACAAACAGGTACGTCAAAAGCTTATCCTGGACATGGTCGAAAACAGCCCTGTGAAGACCCAGTCCGAACTCAAATCTCTCCTGAGTGAAAGCGGCGTCACTGTGAATCAAGCGACATTGTCCCGGGATATAAAAGAACTGGGTCTCTACAAAACCACAATAGACGGTGAACTACGATATGTTGGTCAAGAAAATGCAGAAACGAAGACGGCGACGACGACGAAGCCAATCTCAAGGCTTTCTAGGTTTGTCCAGACGGTAGACCACTCCGGAAACATAATCGTATTAAAAACCGATAGTGGCGCAGCCAATCACGTAGCAGAGTATTTAGACAACTCAGAACTTGACGAAATCTTAGGCACTATTGCCGGTGACAATAACATTTTCATCGTTGTCAGAGAATCCGCTTCCATAACCGATTTCAAAAACAAACTTAAAAGCCTCTTTTCACTTTAGATTCAACCTACTTCCGATGAAAGGAGCCTTACAATGAACAAAATTTTGCTTGCCTACAGTGGCGGACTCGATACATCCTGCATTTTAAAATGGCTGGCAGAGACCTATGACGCAGAGGTCGTGGCCTATTGTGCTGATGTCGGTCAAAAAGAAGACTTTGAAGAAGTTAAGAAGAAAGCGCTTGCTCTGGGAGCCGTCGACTGCATCATAGACGATCTGAAAGCAGAATTCGTAGAAGAATATGTATTTACTGCCATCAAAGGCAATACTGTCTACGAATCCGAATATCTTTTAGGAACTTCCCTGGCCAGACCATGCATCGCCAAAGGAATGGTAGAAGCTGCTTTGAGGAACGACTGCCAGGCAATTGCCCACGGTGCCACCGGAAAAGGTAATGACCAGGTACGGTTCGAACTGGGAGTGAAAGCCCTGGCACCGCACCTGAAGGTGATTGCCCCCTGGCGGACCTGGGAGTACAAAAGCCGGACTGACCTCTTTGAATACGCCAAGAAACATAAGATAGATCTTCCTGTCACCCTGGAGAAACCTTACTCCATGGACGCCAACATAATGCATATAAGCTATGAAGGTGGCGTATTGGAAGACCCTGCAGCAGAGGCGCCGGATGATATCTATCTCTGGACCAAGAGCCCGGAAGAAGCTCCTGACAAAGCGGAAAAGATTGAGATAGCTTTTGAAAACGGTGTTCCTGTCAGTATCAATGGTGAGAAGCTCAACGCTCTTGATCTATTGAATAAAGCGAACGATATTGGTGCCGCCCATGGTATCGGAAGGATCGATATAGTCGAGAACAGATATATCGGAATAAAATCCCGGGGCATCTATGAAACCCCTGGAGCGACTATTCTATTAAAAGCCCACCAGGCTCTGGAGTCAATTTGTCTGGACAAAGAAGTCGATCATCTCAAAGAAGAACTAGGCAAAAAGCTGGCGATCAAAATCTATAACGGATACTGGTTCGCTCCCGAGACCAAAGTACTGATTTCCGCCATAGAAG
>JAUIJG010000023.1 GCA_030431355.1 bacterium | reverse complement strand
GATCACCCGGGCTATCTCCCAGGGCTCCGATGACGCTGCCCTGCGAACACAACTGCAAACCCAGCTCAAACAGCTTGGCGACGACCTCCCGGCCAACTTAGCCGACGACTTCCGTGCCCTCACAAGAACCGCCGACGACTTCACCACCTCTGCCAACCAGTCTAGAATCGCCCTGGAATCCACCAGGAATCTTGCCCAGGGTTCAAGAAGGGTGCTTGAGGCTTCCGAGCGGCTCTCAGAAAATGCAACCAGACTCAATCAGAGTATACGTACCGTTCGTGAGACGACGGTGGCAAAACTCCCCCAAAAAATAAGGCAGAGCGTATCCAACGAACTGGATAATATAGCCAACGCCACCAGAGAGCTAACCACCGGCGGTTCACAAAGAGCTCTGGGCAATTTGAGAACTTCTGTTGAAAGACTTGTAAAAACCACCGGCACTAATACCAACGATGACATCCTCAGGCTTGCTAGAGAAGCAAGAGAGGTAATCAAAAACGCTACCCGTCAGCAAACAGCGACGGAGAATCTCAGCGCGGTCTCTTCAAGAGCAAACAGAATACCTCAATTGGGAAGAGAGGTTGCAGCTCAATCACGTACTATCTCCGAGAGCATAGGCAATCTCTCCAGAAGAATCACAGAGCCCCAGGCAAACTTAGGAGCCCGAGTCAGATCCGGTGTCGATCGGGTCAGAGGCAGACAGCCCGGCACCATAGTCGATGACCTGCAAATTGTCGATGATGCGATTCAAAAGATCGGTCGTGGCACAGAGACAGCGGCCACCATTAGAAAAGCCGAAGAAGCCCTGGAAAGATTGGCTAAGTCGTCTCCTGGTAGACAATTCAAACCACAGATAAATACCATCGTAGACGATACCAGAGCTCTGATTCGCAATTCCAGACAGAACAACCCGATAGCTATGACAAGGCAGGGCGCTGACAGCCTGGTCACAAGTGCCGATGATCTGGCAAAAACCGTCGAGAGAATAACAAGCAGGCCTGCCAGCAATCTGCCGGCAGCAGTCACTGACGATTTGAGAACCATTACTGAGGCAAGCAAACGCATTGGCAGAAGCGGCTCCGACGACTTAGCCGAACTCAGCACCATAGAAAACAGCATGCAAAGATTGAGAACTAATCTCAAATCTACTCCCAACGGTCAAGGAATCATAGATGACCTCGAAGGCGCTGTCGCAAGAACAGAAAACGCAGCCTCCAATTTGAGCCGTAATACAAGAATCGGAACTCTCACTGATGACGCCGCCAGAGAAGCGGAGACGGTGAGCCGCCTGGTTAAGGACATAAGACCACAAGCTTCTCTCACCGGCAAACCGGCGACCTACATAACACGTCAACTCGATGAAATAGAGACAACAGCCAAGAGAATTGTCGATTCGGCCGATCCAAGCGCTGGAATCCGTTCAATCAAGCAAAACATCGCTAATCTCAAGCAAGCGAAAGTCACCGTACCCAGAGCCCTGGAAGAGTCTGTGGAAGTGCTCGGCAACCGGGCCTCCACCCTCAACAGCATAAGGAGTGCGGAGACTGCCTCCAACGCATTAAACAGAGTCAAAGAGGTAATCACAAGAGCCACAGGCTCCACACTGGATGATGTCGAAAGGTTGGCTCTGCGATCCGGTGATGATATCACCATTAAGGCTGGTACTGAAGGCAGAGTTGCCAGAATCGTGGACGACCTTGCCGACGATGCCACCGACCTGGCAAGAGCCAATTCACCTGCTGCCAGGCTCGAGATTCAAAAGAGAATAGACAATTCAATCCGCGCTTTGAAAGAGAGCGGCAACACATCTGTAGCTAATCAATTGGATGAAGCCTTCAAAGTCCAAAAGCTGGCAAGGGTAGAAGACTCAAACCGGCTCCTTGCCGCTCGCATCGAAGCCCAGGCGGCAGAACTCGTCCCATCCAGCGCAAGAGCATCCGCTGAAGCAGCCAGGGACACCCTGGCCCTTACAAAAATAGAAACCGCCGCCAGGAAGCTGATCAAAGGAGAAGCCAATTCCGAGCACTTAGCAAGTCTCTCTCGCAGTATAGAAGAGCTGAGCCCGGCTCTCAGAGAGCAGTTCAAGCCTTTATTAGAGAGCCTCAAGACAGGCAGCGCGGAGAGAGGCACTCTGGTAGATGACCTGGTCAGTCTCAACGCACGTGGAATTTCCGATGACCTGACCAGAAACGGCAGACTTCTTAAGACACCGGAAACCTTCGCCGTAACCAGACAGAGAATAGACAACATCAGAAATCTTCAAGGCGATTCCGAAGCCCTTAGACAGCTCAGCAATGTTCTTCACGAACTTGAGGCTGACATGGCGAGAATAGTCAATCCAGCGGTTTTCCGTTCTGCGTCCAACTGGGCTACAGACAGACTGGGTCTCACCAGGGCACCGGCCCATGTAGAAGGTCTAGCCAGCGACTCTGCCAAGATCAGAAGTCTAGTCGGAGAAAGTCAGTCTCCCGGTCTGATCGGAAATCTTGGACGAGTCCTCCAGGCAGAGCCTCAACTGGCTGGTCAAATGGCTAAAAACACCGGATATTTAGTTTCCGGAGTCGGCTCCGGATATCTGGTAGCTGATGCCTGGTATAGGGGTTACATCCAGGAGATCAACTCCCTGGTGGAGAAAATCTCCCAGGAGAAAGGGGATTCCAACGGCCAATCAAATCCTGTGATACTTGAGCGAGCCGAGAGCGAGAGCCGCAATGCGACGTTCATAAAAGCAGACACAGGTAAAACCGAAGAGAGAGAGACTGTTTCTGACTTCGATTTCAGCCCGACCCTGGGCAAGGTCATCCGCGCTTCAGGGATGAGCGAGACAGTCAGAAGAGTTTCTAAGTTAACGGGTGTTGTGGTCGGCAGCGATTATGATATGGCCGAAGTCGTCAACAGTCTGAGGGATTCAGGCAAAGCTCGGCGCTGGTCTGCGATTGGCGGAAACCCGAATGTTAGTGTAGAGGTAGCACGAACTGTAAACAATCCTTATATACCAGTAACTTTCAAAACTAGAGAGCCCGATTCGAAACAACCGCAAGTTACCTTCGAGAAACCAGCTCAACCTAGATTCAACCAGATGAAAGTGGCAGAGCTGATGGGCAAGCTCAAGACAAAAGAGATTGCCGACGTGGGCACCAGGCTGGCCAGTATATACGGTGGCGGACAGGCCGCCTCCACAACAGCCTTTAGCAGTTCCCTGAGAAACACCTCAGCCAAGCTCGTGCAGGCGGGTCTTGAAAGAACGGAAGGCAAAGGGCTGGACAACATAGGCACTGGTGGTGGTGCGCCAGCAGCAAATCAGACAACCTTCACAACCTATGCAAGCAATACCGGTCTGCAATTCACAGGCACACAAAATCATGTTCCAGACCCGGCTTCAGCACAGGATGAAGAGGATCAAACTCTCTTGAGCGAATTCATGGAGACTTCCGACCCAATCGCTTAAGCCACTACCTTTTTCATAACCAGTACAGTGTTATGCCCGCCGAAACCAAGCGCTTCTACCATGGCGTAATCAACCTTTGCTTCCCGGAAAGTATTTGGTACATAGTCCAGGTCACACTTAGGATCAGGATTCTGGTAGTTAGTTGTCGGATGAATCTTCTGGGTAGATAGTGTAAGGGCTGTCGCGGCCGCTCCGATCGCTCCGGCTCCGCCGAGCAAGTGACCGACCATGGACTTGGTGCTTGAGACTGCCAGGTTGTAAGAATGGTCTCCGAACACGTTCTTAATGGCAAGGGTCTCTCTCTCATCATTCAAGGGTGTTGAGGTGCCGTGGGCATTAATATAATCGATATCCTCTGGGCTGATTTCGGCGTCACGCAGAGCTTCTCTAATAGCGCGGGAGGCACCATCACCGGTCTCATGTGGAGCGACTATATGAGTTGCATCACAACTTGCGCCACCGCCCACGATTTCAGCATAAATATCGGCTCCACGTCTAACTGCGTGTTCGAACTCTTCCAAAATCAAGACTATGGACCCTTCTCCAATCACAAATCCATCACGATCCAGGTTAAAAGGTCTACTGGCGGTCTCCGGTGTATCGTTTCGCTTAGAGAGGGCCATCATGTTGTTGAATGAAGCCACCGTAAAACTATTCAAACAGGCTTCGCTGCCCCCGGATATCATCACGTCTGCCCGGTTGTCTCTAATGTACATAAACGCATCAAATAGTGAATCGAGACCACTGGCGCAAGCTGTGGAATCAGACTTAGCCCTTCCTTTCGCTCCGGTCTCAATGGCGACCTGACCGGACGGAGCGTTAGGCATCAACTTGATTACGCTTCTCAGTCCTATTTTGCGAGGTCCGCCCTCAAGCAACTTAATATAATCAGAAGTGGTCGTGATCAAACCACCAACTCCGGTACCAATGAAAGTTCCAACCCGCTCGGGGTTTATCTTACGAATTTCCAGATTAGCGTCTTCCAGGGCAAGCTTGGAAGCGACCATAGAAAAAAGAGTGACGCGGTCCATCTGCTTGACCATCGGCCCCCACTTCTTCCTATCTGGATAAAAATCCTGGATATTGAAATCTTTGACTTCAGCAGCGATCTTGACATCAAGTCCAATCTCGTCTGGATCAAAATGTGTTATCTGGGAAACGCCGCTTTTGCCTTCCAGTAACGCTTTCCAACAGTCTTCTTTTCCGGTGCCGACCGGAGTCAACATGCCAATACCAGTAACAACAACTCTTCTTTGATTCATCTTTGATATCAGCCTTCCATCATAAGCTAGTAACCTAAAATAGTGAGCTCAGGAGACAGAAAAAACTGTCCGGTAGCCAGGTCAAGCCCGGGTTGCACCAGCTCTAAGGAATTCCAAAAGCCATTCTACTCTGGTTAAAGCCAGTATACAGAGCATACAGGGGCTTTCCTGATAATAATTTAGTATGGTGCCTTTATCGGTAGGCAATTCAGATTTAAGAACGCTAGCAATAAAGTACTGTTTTGATTTTTGGAAACTGAATCAGCTCACCGAAACCGGTGCCGCAATACCGTTAATAGTATTAATATTGATATCGCTGGTCGAGTTGGTTACATGGCATGTTTCTCGTCCCTTGGGCCCGTTCGTGCCACTGACAAACTCTTGGCAATGCATCGACAGTTCCAACTCATCACGCAAAATATCATCACGCCCAAGAAGAAGGCGTGGTCTGACAGCTCTTCCCCGGAAAGCGTCTTCCACAAGGGTTTCTCCTCTCAACAGAAGAACATCTCTCACATTACGCTCAAAACAAATCTGAAGTTGCCTCTCCAGACTTTCGCAATTTGGCTCGAACTCTTCAACGGCTTTCCAGAACTGACCATCATGCTCTTCGTGCAAAAAGTGAGCCAGTTCATGTATCAGATGATAACGACGCAATCTCTTAGGAATATTCTCCAGACTACACGCCGAAAGAACCAGGGTCCGTTTGCCCAGGTCCACCCTTGCTCTGTGCGATAACAGCTCAAAGTCTAGATCAACATGGGTGAGACCGAGCCCGAATGTCTCCTCATTAACTCTATTAACGTAGCCGATTGCAAACTTTGCAAACAGCTCTCGAGCCGATTGATCGAAGGCTGGCGAACGAAGAATTCTTCTGGGTTGGTTCATTGACTATTCACCGGATGGTAACAATTTTTAGACAGATAATGATTGTATATAGATTGGAACCTCCTACAATAAAGGCTGAGAATTGTCTAATAGGAATGAATCAGCATTGTCCATAACCGGACCACTTCTTGAGAACCTGGTTTTGATAACAGGGGGCGCTCGATCGGGCAAATCAACACTGGCTGAAAAATTAGCCGGAGAGAGATCTTCTAATGTCGTTTATCTGGCGACGATGCCAAGAATAGAAGAAGACGAAGAATTGGAGGCAAAAATATATGCTCACAAAAGTCGTCGCCCCTCTTCCTGGAGAACAGTGGAAGAGACCCTCGAAATCGCCGATGTCATAGAAAACCTGACCAATAGTGACAGTGCTTGCTTAATAGATTGTCTATCCGCCTATGTTTCGAACATAATGTATCACCATGAACAAAAGACCGATTTGGCAAAGGATGCGAAGCAGGTTGAGACTCTTAAGGAGGTCATGCAGTCCGGTCTTAACAAACTGCTTGAGTCGATTGAACGAAAGAACAAAATTCTCTTTATCATCGTCACCAATGAAGTCGGATGGTCTATCGTACCGGAAAACAAAAACGCCCGTATTTTCCGAGAACTTCTAGGGGCAGCCAATCAGACCCTGGCTCGTTCAGCAGATTCAATGTATCTTTGCTGTAGTGGTATCACCATAAGAGTCAAGACAGCTGGAAAAGAGTTACTCAGTTAGAAACCGGAAGCAGATAAGTCCATGTCCAACGACAAAGAAAAAAGCAAAAACCCTCTCTATCCTCTTGCCGTTTTAAGACCGCGGCAATGGACAAAGAACTTCATAGCTTTCGCACCACTATTATTCTCTCACCGCTTCAGCGATACAGAGGCGTTTCTTTCAGTCAGCGCGTGTACAGCGTGCTTGTGCCTGGTATCAGGATCGGTTTATGTTGCAAATGACATAAAGGACAGGGAAGCCGATGCCAAGCATCCGGCAAAGCGTTTAAGGCCAGTTGCCTCCGGAAGGGTCAAGGTAGGAACGGCAAAAGTTATCGGAATTGTGGCTTTGCTTACGGGTCTGATAGGTGGTTTTCTGGTCAGGCCGACGGTAGGCTTGACCCTTTTGCTCTATCTTCTTCTGCAGGTAGCCTACAACGGCTGGCTAAAAAAACAGCCGATTTTGGATGTCTTCAGCATAGCCACCGGCTTTGTTCTCCGTGCTGTCGCCGGTGGTGCCGCCGGTCATGTCGCTCTTTCAGCCTGGTTCCTTCTATGTACAACCCTGGGCGCTTTATTCCTGGCAGTGGAGAAGCGCAGACAGGAATTAAAGGTATTGGGGCAGAAAGCGGAACAACACAGAGCTGTTTTCGACAAATACTCTCCTGAACTAATCAGCAGAATGGAGGCTGTGGTAGTACCATCTCTGGTGACCTCCTATGCCATTTACAGCTTTAATTCGCCCTCCAGTCAATGGATGATGTTAACCGTTCCATTTGTAATGTACGGAATTTTTCGCTATCAACTATTGTCCACAACAAGAAATGTGACCGGTGCGCCGGAAGATGTACTCATTAGAGACAGACCGATACAACTGAGCATCATTTTGTGGATTTTGACCAGCGTAGGTGTGATATACGGCTGGATTCCCTATGCCGTCCAACTTATAGTAGACCAGGTAGATTCCATAAAGTTGTTTTGAAAAGAGGCTTCCCAGGGAAAGATTTGGCATTGCTGCTACTTTTCTTCCATTACTGCCTTAACGATCTCTTTCAATTCCGGTCTAATTAACTCCTGGGTGAGTTGCATCGATTCCCTGGCAACCTTCGGCATCACCTTTCGCGCCTTCGCTCCGGTTGGTGTTTTATAAAACTCAGTGATGTTCTTTATCTCTTCCGTGGTGAAATTTTTGGCGTATACTTCCAGGGCGACATCCTTCACCAGCTTGTCCAGGTCTACTCGCTCGTAGAACATTTGCAGATACTTGTCGGTCATAATCGAGGACTTCTCTTCCACGATCTGTTTAATCTCTTCCTCGGACTTATCCTTGTTTTTGGAATCAGCTTTGACACCAGGTGCAATAGCCAGAGCGAAATTTTTTCGAGCGCTGGACTTTAAGGCATCTATTAACAAGGGTAACCGTTTGGTGGTCTCTGTTACTTCTAAAAGCTCTTCTATTGCCTCTCTCTTTTCGGCGGAGATCGCTTCATCTTTAGAGACGACCTTCGAGTCAGGCTGGTCTTTTGCGGCAGCAGGAAGGGTGCATAAACCAGACCAGATCACACAGAGAACCAAAAGAGTTCGATGTATCAAAGGCCTATCCATAATCTCAACTCTCCTCAACAATCAAGGTGCCGGATGCACTGATACTATCCGGCAATCGTCTCACTCCTGGTCCTCGGGGTCGGCCGAACCCAACTTCAGGGCTCCCACCGAAGGCTTCTCTCCAACAGGCTTTGTAAGTTTGTTAGCCTTAATCAGAACTGTTTTCCATGGTTCCAGGGAGAGAACAATCTCCAACAATTCATTGGAGACGCCTTTTGACGTATTGTTCTGAGCGCCGGAGAGCTTCTTCACCAGTACTTTTCGCTCTTCTTCGTTGGCATCGGTGTACAGAATTCGAAACTTCGCCCAATTGATAGGGAAATAACACATAGCTAGTTTATCGGCATAGGCAGGAGCTTTGTTAAACTTATCTCGAATCACAAGGCCGAACAGCTTTCTGTTGTCGTCTGCGTCAACGGTCTTTCCCGGATTCTTTTGCTCAAACAAGAAACATGCCATGTCTGCATAGGCTTTGATTGCGTCTTCGGAAAGAGCTGGATCTCCTGGAATAGCAAGACGCTTCGGACCAAGGGCCTCAGAAATTATTGCTTTCTCCTCTTCCGGTACATCCGATGACTCGGCTCGCATACGTAGAAGGGAACGAAAAAGAAGGCGGTAGTTGCCTTTATGATCGGCAATTTTGAAGGCTTTCTCCAGGGCCGGCCAGTAAGTAGCAATCTTTCCATATCCGGATTTATCGCCGTTCTTTCTCTCCTTTTCGAGGTAGATCATAAACCTTCTTTTCTGATCGTCGGTGAGGGAAGAGGAATAATCAGGTCCGGGGGGCAACTCCTCCGTCGAACTCAAGGGGGCAACCAGTCCCAGAAGTTGAAGCCAGGCGTGCTCTCCAGAACCGCGAACCGGAGCCTTGAATTTACCTGTACCGCGCCCTGAAACCACTGATTTACCGCTACTGCGCAAAGAATTAATAGAATTCGCGTTTTTTTTAGACTTTTGGGAATTCGAGGGACTCTTGGATATAGCTGCTGCACTTCCACTGCTTTTGGTCTTACCGGCAGAATTAGCTGCAGACACAGGATCGCGGGATCTGCTCCTGTTCAGTGCACCAGGAGTAGCCCTTAACTCTTCGACACTACCTCCGGTGCGGCCAGCTCCACTGGTCTCATCGTATCCCCAATCACCAGCCAGAGCTGGCGATGGCAAGCAAAGAAAGACTCCGCATTGCCCGAGCGCCATTAAAGTTAAAATCCATGAAATATTACTTGGGTGCATGGTCTCCTTGGTCTCAGCCAGGTCAAAACACTAACTGCCGCATTGGAAATAACCTACCTCAGAGGGAATTATCGCACCTGAACCTGCTTTCACCAAGGTTTTAAATCCACCGATGGTATATTCCGGCTATATTAAGGAAGCCTTCTAATTACCGGTGATATGCCAAATTAGGAGAGCTGAACTGCTAAGATACAGCACTGGAGCGCTTATTCCAGTTGTGACACTTGGCAAGTATGTGGTAATATCGGCCCACAGGCCCTCTTACGAAACAGACCAGCCTGAAACGTCGGTCCCGGGGGCGCCTTTCGAGAAGGAGGCATTTTTACAGTATGGCAAAGTTGAAGCTGAGATTTTTTCCAGACCCGGTCTTGAAAAAGAAAGCGAAGAAAATTACTACCTTCGATCGCTCTGTTCGCAAACTGGCCCAGGACATGCTAGATACCATGTATGAGGAAGACGGAGTGGGTCTGGCGGCTCCTCAAGTGGGAGCATCAAAGAGATTGATGGTAATCGATGTTCACGCCGGCACGGAAGAAGATCCACACAGACCCATAGTTTTCATCAACCCGGAGATTATAGAAGAAGAAGGGGAGATGGTTGGTCAAGAAGGCTGTTTGAGCTTTCCAGGCGTTTTTTTTGAAGTAAAACGAGCTCGTAAGATCACAGTCAAGTTTCAAAACCTGGCTGGGAAAGAGGTAAAACTTGAGTGCGAAGACAATTTGCTTTGCCGCGCAATCCAACATGAGATGGATCACCTGAACGGAGATTTATTTGTTGACAAGGCGGCATCAGCCATTCAGAGGGACCTGGAAATGACGAAAAACGGTCTCATGGAAGGCAACATCGAAGAGCTAGAAAAGCAGTTTCAAGAAGAAGGCGTGACACTTAAGCTAAGCTCTTCTGAAATCGTAAGCACATAGTTAAATTCACTTTTGGATTTGGTCACCGCAGACAGAACCATCATTTTATTATTCAAAAGACCCTTATAATAGGTGGTAGGGTTTTGCTTTTACTTAATCCAGGTGCAGTTATTCCGAACTAAAATTGGAGAATGCCGGAATTAAGGACCGAATCCCCTTTGAGAACAGCGAAAGAGATTATGACAAACCAGTCTAAAACTAAAAACGACTCCCAAAAACCCCTTGTCGTGAAATTGATTTCCTTCGGGTTCAAAAACGGTCCTCCACCACACGCAAATCTGGTACTTGATGTGCGATTCCTTAAAAACCCTTACTGGGTGGAGCATCTTCGTCCGCTTACAGGTTTGGACCAGCCAGTACGCGCCTATGTGATCGAGCAAAACCTTGCCCAAGAGGTTCTGAATAATCTGCAAAATTTACTGGCCGATGTTATTCCGGCAATGCTCAGCGTCAAATCAGATAGCTTTATCATCGCGCTTGGTTGTACCGGTGGTCAGCATCGTTCCACTGCCATGGTTCAAGAGCTGGCAGATATTTTGAAGAAGTCTTATCCTCAGTACTCCATCGAAAAAGAGCATCGAGAGCTTGAAAGCATTACCAGCAGCATAGGTGAATCCCGATGAGCAAAGAGCTGGTACGCAAATTTCGCACCATGTTGCTGCCGGGCCTTAAGCGCTGGATTTTGATCCTGTCAATCGGAATAGTGGTGATTGTAGTAGGCGCTTTGCTGCTTCTCGGTTATCACCCAATAACGGTAACAGGTTCTTTCCTCAGGGATCTTATGGAGCATGCTGCTGAGGTTTTACCACATAGAATCAGTGGAATAATTGCCATTACCGCTGGTAGCTTAATAGTATGCCTGGCCGTAATGAGAGTAATCATATCTGTTCTGGGAGCTTATATTCCAGAAGACAGAGAATCAATTCCAGAGGTTCTGTACAAAAGACGGCATTTGGACTCCGGTCCAAAAATTGCCGTTATCGGTGGTGGCACGGGTCTCTCTACGATGCTGAGAGGATTAAAGAGCTATACCAGCAATATCACAGCGATCGTAACCGTGGGAGATGATGGCGGCAGTTCTGGACGGTTGCGCGCAGAACTGGGGGTTCTTCCGCCCGGAGACATTCGAAACTGTATCACCGCTTTAGCTGATGAAGAAAAGATAGTCACAGACTTATTCCGGTACCGCTTCGAGTCCGGCCAAGGACTTGAAGGACACAATTTTGGCAACCTCTTTCTTACCGCACTTTACTCTATGACAGACGGAAATTTCATGGAAGCCGTCAGGGTAGCGGGAAAAGTTCTGAACATAAAAGGAACAGTTCTGCCGGCAACCCTGGAGGGATTGCAACTAAGTGCCGAAATGACAGATGGAACCAAGATTTCGGGTGAATCAAATATAACGGACGCAGGTGGACAGATTAGACGCCTCTTCCTGGAGCCCGCTGACTGTAAAGCTACTCCAGAAGCAATTGAAGCTATTATGGAGGCCGAACTCATTATCCTTGGACCAGGAAGCCTATACACTTCAATTATTCCCAACTTACTGATAGCAGGAGTATCGAACGCAATAAGAAAGTCAAAAGCAAAGAAACTCTATGTTTGCAATGTAATGACCCAAAAAGGAGAGACATCCGACTATTCTGTCGGCGATCATGTAGAGGCGTTGTTAGAACATTCACAGACGCCTAAAGACAAAGGATTTAGTCTTATAGATGCTGTTCTTGTAAATGACCAATTGCCGGTAATTCCAGCAGGATCGCCGGCTAGACCTGTGCCATTTGATGCGGACAAAATTAGATCCTTCGGATTGGCTCCAGTAAAGCGCGGACTTGTCACACCTGAATCAGGCGTTCATCACGATCCCCAACAACTTTCAAAAATAATCATGCTGTGGTTTTTCCGCTCCAAAAGACGCAAGCCGGTGAACAAAAGCTTGCAGTCAGACTTACAAGAGGATCAGAAGAAATATCCTGATTTCCAAGAGAGTGAACCCGAGCTAGAATCTAAATCAACCATTTCGACTTAGCCAATTTCAAGCAAGTAAGAAATATAATTAGTTCTCGATGAAATTCAAAATAGCGAGAACAACCACCATGACAACCACGGTAGATGAAAAAATCAAAGAAAAGATCGGTCCTGCTTTAGGAAAAATAGTCAGTGGCGTTTATATAGTCACTGTAGGAAAAGATAGTGCTAGAGATGGAATGCTTGCTACCTGGATAGTCCAGGCAGGTTTCAATCCACCGATGTTAACTGTTGCTATCCAAAAAGATAGAGCGATATTCTCGGCTCTAAAAGAGGGCGCAGAATTCGGAGTAAATGTGTTGTCGAAAGAGAACATGGATATTTTCAAGAACTTCGCCAAACCGCATGAAGATGGCATAGACAGATTTGAAGGCTTGGATCTGCTCGAAGAGATCGATGGACCTCCTGCCTTCAAAAACGCAGTCTCCTATCTGAGGTGCAAAGTAAAAGAGATATTGACTGCCAGTGATCATGATTTGGTTCTGGGGGAAGTAGTTGACGCTAGACTAATAAAAGAATCCGGCGACCCAATGTTTCACACAAGAAAAAATGGATTTCAGTACTAATAGATAGAATTAGGAAATCAAGATTGGAAGGGGCGACACTACAAACAGTGTCACCCCTTTTAGATTTAGAAGAAATGAAGGATTTTTGAATTAATTCTTCTTCGAACAACATATCGAATTCGAAAAGTTATTTGCTGATTTGATAATTCAAATTTTTCGAATAAATTCTCCAGAAAACCATGAACTTTTTCCGCGGCTAATGCGTTTCCATCTATACACAACGATGGAGATAAAAAGTGAAAGAGTCAAAAAAAGAAGAGCACCAGAAAAGATGGATGAGCTTGGTAGAAGCAAGAGACTCTTTTCTAAAAAAGTTTCCAACAGAGTTATGTCATGTAAGAGCATTATGTGAGAAATCGGGTTCCCCGTATATAGACAAAGACAATCCTACCGGTTTCATCTGCGGCAGATGTAAAAGCACCTCGGTAAAACTGTCAGAGAACCATCGAATTTTGAAGTGCTTCTCCTGCAAAGACAAAGTCAGCCTGACCGCAGATACTTACTTCAGAGGAATCAAATCTCCCAAGGCATGGAACATGATTATCGAGTTCCTCCATATGGGAATAGTGATGAACTCCAAAGAATTCTCAAAGTTAGCAGAGATAGAAGAGTCATCGGCGTGGACAATACAGCTAAAAATTGCGAAGACACTCTCCTGCCTAGTTGATGAAGAAAGTGACAAAATTTCTTCACTGTCATTCAAAGAAGCAATCACCAAAAGAAGCCTTAAGTCCACTCCCGATCAGCTCCCTTCAGAAGAGCTAGAGGACTTTGCTAAGTCAATCGAAGTAGAATTAGGAACTGAGGTCGATGACAACTGCGAGCCAGAAGCAACAAAGGAGTCCTCGATTGATTTCAATACCGATGTCAATCTCTCAGATACAGAGAAACAGGTATTGACCATGCTTGAAAAAGAACCGAAGTCAATCGATCAACTTTGCGAGAAATCCGATCTCTCCGTATCAGTACTTTCTGCAGCACTGACAATACTCGAAATCAATGGTTTGATCAGTAACATCATGAACTTTCGCTACTATCTAAATGAAGAGACTCCGGACAGACTTCAGTTAAAGAACAAGAGACAAAGTGCAGAAACACTTCCTATTGAAAGCGCCGGCGAGAGCAAAACTATTTCACGCTGCGTCGGAGAATTCCTGAAGAAAAAATTCTACGGCATAAGCAGAAAGTACTTGCAACTATATTTAGTGCTATACGAATTCATCGAAGTAAATGCGATTCTAGAAAGAGCTCAGTTTTCATCAATCTTTAAAATGAACCGGGCGACAAATCTTGAACAGCTACGAGCCTATGAATCGCCGGTCATAGTCTTTTATCCGAACATCTCAACTGTAGCGTGAAGATATAACCCTATCCTCTTCCTGGCGATATCCGTCCAACTGTTCCATAGCTTCACTATATCCCTGCCTCATCAGTTTTCTTGATCTCTCAGGATGTATCTCAAGCAAGGTAGTATTCACAGGTGTTTTTGGTTGAAACACCCGAATTGTGACATTCTTACGTCCTTTAGACTCTACCGAACCAGCGGCAAGAAGGCGGTTGTACAGCTCTGCATTTTGAATTTCTTTTCTCGCCGAAGCGTCAAGGACAATGTCCAGACAACGAACAAGGACCTCAAACATATTTACAGGACAAACATTTATCTTCTCAGGATGCAAAAGCACCATATAGATTTCATCAGCCCCCATGTGAATGGCTGTTTCCATAGGAGTATTTCTTACCAGACCACCATCCACCCACAGCCCTTTGCCCTGGATATGGCGGGGAGGAAATGCCATGGGTATAGCGGAAGTGGCCATTAACACATCTATCAACTCACTGGTGGTAGAAATTTCGTCAATGGTTATCAATCTGGTCTCAAGACTACAAAGGTCTGTCGTACACCAGCCCACTTTCATAGAGCTGGATTTTACCCGTTGAAGATCGATTTCGCGGCGCAAAAGTAGCTCCAGGGGTTGATTATCCAGAAGACCTAACTTGTGCCCCAGAACAAGACGACCAATCTGATGCGCACTGGGTAATGAAAAAACATCCCGCCCTGTGATATTACCCCAAAGCTTTTCCAGCCGTTGCAAGGAGCCCTGGGCTAGTAGAGCGGCATTTATTCCCCCGATGCTGGTACCGAAGGCTAAATCAAACTCAATCCCTCGCTCCAAAAGAGCCTTGACCACTCCTACCTGATAAGCGCCTCTGCCACCTCCACCAGGTAGAACCAGTGCACGCATTGGTTTAAAAGGTTTTGTCGACAGGGGTTCCTTTTCAGCTTCCATCAAATCTTTCCGTGAGCGCTCATTCTAATTATGCTCTGTAGTAAGTACATATTCAAGTCCAATGCTTCGACCCATAAGCCCCATAGTAAGGGACTTATTTATATATACCTCAAAACCAGCACATATCATTCCGGGGGAGAATCAATGTCCATGGACACATTCCCTTTCTCTTCTCGCTCTTTGCTTTTGGCTGGGGCGACTTCAACCCGCATCATCTCCACAGAGTGCTCTTTTCGTTCTATGACCACCGCTTTGTGGCGCTGAAAAGCTTCTGAGAATGCGGCGGCAAGTATTCCTGCCGGCATGGCTATCAAACCGATACCAGCAATGGCGGTTAATCCGGAACAAATCTTACCCGCCACAGTTTGAGGGTAAACATCTCCATAGCCCACTGTTGTAAGAGTTATAACCCCCCACCATAGAGCGCGTGGAATGCTATCAAAAGCCGGATCGTCTTCCACCGCCCACATTATTGTGGAGGTAACTAGAAGCAATATGAAAGTAAGAATAAAGCTCATCAATAGCTCATGCCGGCGACTCCAGACAGCCTCTTGCACAAGAAGCAAAGCCTGGGAGTACCTACCAAATTTTGCCAGGGCAAAAAGCCTGAAGAGACGAACAAAGCGAGCAAGAAAATAATTGGAGTTGCTCATCAAGAAAAATGGAATTATGACGAGCAGATCAATTAGCGCCGCCGGGGTGACCATGTAGCGCAAACGGCCAACAAATCCAGCATATTTAGGGTTCTCACCACTGGACCATAGCCGCGCTAAATACTCCAGGGTAAACAGAATTCCAATTGTGTAGTCGATAAAGACAAAATTGCTGTAATACTTCCAATAAAGCGGTCTTTCTGTCTCAAGTATGACCACCCCCACACTAAAACAGATAAAGACAAAAACGATTTTGTTGACCAACGACAGGCCTACTCCTTCGTAAGCGCCCTGGTGCATCTGCCTGAATAATCGGTTTCTGAAAGTCATGATCTTGTGAGTATACAAGAAAAACCCCTGTCTCTTTGAGACAGGGGATAATCTGTTTATATTACTGAGTTACGCGGTGATAACAGCCAGGGCAATCAGGCTTTCGCAGGTTGTTTACTTGCTTTTGCCACCATAGCTGCAACTTCTTGAGGAGTCATTGCAACTAACATGCCATTCTCTTCGAAGGCTTTAATCTTCGAGTCAGCAGTTCCTTTACCACCGGATATGATAGCACCTGCATGACCCATTCTTTTTCCAGGAGGAGCTGTAACACCAGCGATAAATCCGACCACAGGCTTGGATACATTCTCCTTGATGAATTCAGCGGCTTCCTCTTCGGCAGTACCACCGATTTCACCTATCATCACGATTATCTCGGTCTCTTTGTCTTTGTTGAACATAGCAAGCAGTTCTTTATAGCCCATGCCCTTGACCGGATCTCCACCGATGCCGACACATGTGGACTGACCAAGACCAGCTTCCGTCAGCGCCAGAGCAATCTCATAGGTGAGGGTACCGCTTCGGCTGATCATTCCAACCGGTCCGGACTTGAAGATGTTGCCGGGTAAAATGCCCAGCAAGCTCTGACCTGGAGTGATCACACCAGGACAGTTCGGTCCGACAAGCTTGGCGCCTTTCTCCTTAACGGCAGCAACCAGCTTGGCGGTGTCTTGCGGCGGAACACCTTCCGTGATGAGAACGATGAGGTCGATGCCGGCATCAAGAGCCTCATATCCGGCGTCCAACACAAAGTAAGGGGGGACAAATATCACAGAACAGGTGGCTCCGGTTTCATCCACCGCTTCTTTCACGGAATCATAAACAGGCACATTGTGAACTTTGCTTCCGCCTTTGCCAGGTGTAACTCCGGCAACTATTTTGGTTCCGTAGTCCAACATTCTTTTGGTGTGGGTGGAGCCCATCTTACCGGTGGCACCCTGGACAACGACTTTTGTATTTTTATCTACGAGAATCACTTTTGGATCTCCTTTTATATTCTGGGAAGTGAAAACGTTGAAAACTAATTAGGAGCCGGCGCATGCAGGCTGCTTGCTTGCACTCTTGGCTGTCTCGACTGCAACTTTGACGGCTTCTTCAACATCTGGATAAAGCTTAAGTCCTGATTTTTCGAGCATCTTAGCTGCTACGTCCTGGTTGTTTCCTCTCAATCTCACAACCATCTTTCTCTCAGGATGGCGCTTCATGAACTCCACAAGCGCTCCTGCCACTTCGTCACAGGCAGTAATGCCGCCCAAGATATTGAGAAGAATAACGTCGCAATGCGGGTTTTCATGGACAATTTCGATTGCCTGGAGAGTTTTCTCCTGGTCGGAACCGCCGCCGGCATCCAGGAAGTTACCGGGGTTGCCTCCAAACTTTTTGACCATGTCCATGGTGGCCATGGTCAGTCCGGCACCGTTACAGATAATGCCAATATTTCCGTCAAGCTCAACAAGATTGAGACCTTCCATCTTAGCTCTCCGCTCTCTCTCCGGAAGATCGACAAGATGCTTCTCCTGCCAACCAGCAAAATGTTTTTGCCGTCCTAGAGAATCATCGTTAACTGTAATTTTGCCATCAAGGGCAATTACTTCGTCTCCATCAGAGATGATCAGCGGATTGATCTCGGCAAGATCCAGGTCCAGCTTTTCAAAAAGCTTGTACAGCTTCGTGGCAACGTCAGCAAATTTGACATAAGCTTTGCCCTTGAGACCAAGCTTGGTAGCCAGAAGTCGAGCCGCATAGGGATGGAAAGGATAAGGAATCGGCATGGTCTCTACAGCACCGGAAGACTCGATTTCGACTCCACCTTCGGCGGACGCGATGAATATGGGGCACCCTCTCTCCCTGTCAAGGGTGACTGAGAGATATAGCTCTTTTTTGATGTTGAGCTTGGGCTCTACAAGTAAACTCTCTGTTTTCGAGCCTTTAATCTCCAGCTTGAGAAGTTCTTCGGCAAGTTTTTCGCCTTCTTCGAAATTTTTAGCGAATTTGATACCGCCGGCCTTGCCGCGGCCACCTGTCAGGACCTGGCACTTCAGTGTCAGGGGATAACCAAATAAGACCTTTGCAAGCTCATTCGGCTTTGTAATTCTTACGGATGGAGGAATGGGAATTCCGCCTTCGGAGAATATTCTTTTGGATTCATACTCATAAAGATTCAATTTAACTGCCCTCACAGACTTAAAGTGCCGCGGCGACTATAAAAAATGCCGCCTTCAGGCTTCTAAATTTAATGGATATTCCGGAAAATACTTAGTATTTTTGCCAAACCTAAATTATTCGATTCAAATTTGTAACTAAAAAATCCCGCTAAAGATGTCCCAGAGGGGGTAAAGCCCCAGCTTTACAACCAGTGTTAGCAGCAACCAAGGCAACATCGTGTAAATGCTTGGCTAAAAATTCCCCCTTGTGACCCTCTCGGTTCAGTATACTTAGTGCCTGTTGGCGACTCGGCAATAATGATTTGCACTGCCATCGCAAGGTTCTTGGATACCATCTAAGCAGTCAGCTAATGGACTATCATTAGGAAATAGTGGCAAAGAAAGTGCAAGGGATGCAAAGAGCCTTTCGGGTCCAAACTTCAACGAGGCAATAATAATGCGACTGGCTATTCTGACTGGAGGCGGTGACTGCCCTGGCTTGAACGCTGTGATAAGAGCAGTTGTCAGGCACAGCGTCAAAAATTACGGTTCGGAAGTAGTCGGATTCCTTGAAGGGTGGCGAGGTCCCATGGACAACATGGTCATGCCACTCTCTCTGAGAAGTACGGAATCAATCATAAATCGAGGAGGCACAATACTCAGGACCTCCAGAACCAATCCATTCAATACCGAAGGTGGACCGGAGAAGATTGTCGAGAACATAGCAAGCAATGGACTTGACGGTCTGATTGCTGTCGGAGGAGAAGATACTTGTGGTGTGGCCAATCGCATGCACAAGGAGCACAACCTCAATGTGGTCTGTATTCCCAAGACTATCGACAACGACTTAAATGCCACAGATTTCACATTCGGTTTCGACACCGCGGTCAACATAGTAGCTGAAGCGATCGACCGACTTCACACCACAGCAGAATCCCACAATCGGGTTCTGGTTTGTGAAGTCATGGGCAGAAATGCCGGCTGGATAGCCTGTTATGGTGGCATTGCCGGTGGTGCAGATTTCATCCTCGTTCCGGAGAGACCGATTGTGATCGACGACGTGATCAACGCTATCAAGAAAAGCCATGGACGAGGCAGGGACTATTCGATCGTTGTTGTGGCGGAAGGGGCAAAATTTGCCGATGACAAACTAAACGAGAACAACGTCGAGAGAGACGAATTTGGTCATGAAAAACTGGGCGGTATCGGTGACAAACTTGCCAGATTTATAGAAGCCCGTACAGGTTTCGAGACCCGAGCCACTACCCTGGGTCATATCCAGAGAGGCGGCTCACCCACAGCCTTTGACAGAGTTCTAGCCACAAGATTCGGAGTTCACGCAGCAGACATGGCCCATGAAGAGATGTGGGGAAGGATGGTCTCCCTCAAAGGCGAAAGAGTGACTGACGTGCCGGTGGAAGAAGCCGTCAATCAGCTTAAGACCCTGGATCTAAGCCTCTACAAAGTAGCTGAAGTCTTCTTCGGCTAAGTGAGTTCATAAACCAACCATCCTTGCCCAGAGTCAAATTCGTGTCAGACCTCAGTCCCGAAACTTGCAGGAAACACATGGCCAGATGCCTGAAACTGGCTAGCCTAGCGGAAGGGAGAACATCGCCCAATCCGATGGTCGGCAGCGTAATCTTATCCCCGCAAGGGTCCCTGATAGCAGAAGGCTATCATCAAGCAGCAGGTCAGCCCCATGCCGAAGCGCAAGCATTGCAAATAGCAGGTAGTCGAGCGCGGGGCGCAACTCTTTTCGTCAATCTTGAACCCTGCTGCCACCACGGAAGAACACCTCCCTGCGCCGAAGCGATTGTGAAAGCCGGGGTTAAAAAAGTTGTGGTGGCCATGGAAGACCCAAATCCTGTGGTGAAAGGCCAGGGTTTTCAAATTCTTAGAGATGCAGGAATCGAGATAGTTAGCGGAATTGAGGAAGAGGAAGCGCGTTGGTTAAATCGTGGTTTCATAAAAACGGTACAAGAGAATAGTCCCTGGCTTGTACTGAAACTTGCCACTACCCTCGATGGCAGGATCGCTGATCGCTACGGCAAGAGTCAATGGATTACAGGCTCTGATGCCAGGCTCGAAGTCCACAGACTGAGAAACAAGTTCGACGCAGTTATGGTAGGCGCGGGCACAGTAAGATTCGACAATCCCAGACTGAATGTCAGAGAGATTGAAGATTCAAGGGATCCATACAAAGTAGTCATAGATCCTTCCCTCAGCCTGGATAGTGATTGCCAACTGCTCAAGATCTGCGCCCCGGGTACATATATTTTTCACAAGAGCTCAGCGACCCAAAAAGCGAACTACGGGGAAGCAAAACTTGTAAGCCTTTCCGCAGACGACAAAGGTCTAATCAACCTTGCCGAGGTGCTCAGCCATATTTCAAGTGTTGGGATCAATACTGTCTTGTGCGAAGGCGGGGGAAGGCTGGCAGGAGAACTGCTTGCCAATAATTTGGTTGATGAGATCTACTGGTACATCGCACCAAGATTGCTTCCTGACTCAAAAGCTGTGGCGGCGACCTCCACAGAAACAGTTATCTCCATGGACGATGCCATCGATTTTGAAGTAATAGAGAGCAAAACAGTGGGTAGAGACACTTTGATTCATCTCAGAAGAATACGGAAAAGCGCTTTAGAGAAACCTGGGTCAGGTTAAAGCCTGGATATCAAAGAAGAGTGCAAAGAAGTTATAATTCACGGACCTCCTCTTAAAAGAAAGTCCAATTGTCTACCAGATACACAGAAAAGCCATACGCCGCAGCTAAATATTTGCTGAAGCGTCTTATCGGATATGTAAAATCCGATGTTATAGAGAGCCACTTCAAGACGGTTTTGACGCTGGTCGACGACGAGGTCGTCCAGGGCGCCTACATTAATAGTGAAGAGGACTATATCCTCCTGACCACTAAAAGCATTTTCTGGCAGTCTACCGAAAGTGGTGGCAAACATTACCCGTATACAGAAATAGACGCCCTCTCTCTGGAGCTGAAAGAGAAGCATCTTGCCCTGCAAATCACCCTGAGGAGCCAGACACTAATATCCATCCCCCTGATGAATGATCATCAGGAAGCTTCTCCGGGGTCTTAC
Organism: bacterium; assembly: GCA_030431355.1. The sequence continues at coordinate 1,357 of JAUIJG010000023.1, read as the reverse complement.
CAGAGTATGTATGATGATATTCCGGACGATCTGGAAGAGCTTGTCAAACTGCATATAGAGCCACTGAACAAGTTCCCTGAGATTTGCGCCTGGGTCTTAGATGGAAATCCAACACCGGCGACACAGAAGAAGCTTGGAATCTCCAAATATGATACCAGCAGATGTTTCGCCCTCTACACAGCTTTGATGGAGTTAGCAGATATAATCGATTCGGAGGGTCCACCAAACAAGGCAAGCGGACCGATAGAACAGACTAGCTCAGACAAAGTACATCAACCAGGCATTTACTACCTCAGAGGGCTATCCAGTTTTGCCTCCAGGCAGGACTTCCTGGAGCAGGGTCGCTCCCCGGACGAATTTCCACCCGGGCTTTTAGGCATTTATGTGAACAATGAAACAAGCTACTTGATAGTGGAGTCGGACAAGTTAGTTGACTGCAAACTTGGCGCCATGGTAGGTCTACCATACGATAAGATTGCTTCTGTAGTAGAAGATTCTCCAGGCTGTATCGGACTTAATTTAAAGGATGGTACATCATATCTGATACCAGTAGAAAATTACACCGAAGACCTTCCTGACCTGGATTACTTTCTAGAATTTCTTGCATTCAAAGTTAACAAGCCCACCATGATGGAGATAGAAGATCTCAGCGATTTGCAGCTCTTCTTGAGACATTTATCCGATCGGTTTCCCGAGTATGCGAAACTGGCGACGGTTTTGCCGGAGTTTGCCCCAAGCGGCTCCGGTCAAGGCAAGAATCACTTCACCGGCTTCTACCGATTGCTGGCGCTTCTCTTAACAGAGCCCTACAGCCGCTGAGAGAATACAGATTTTTGAAATTGATTTAGAGACCAATTAGAGGTAAAGACCGATATGCCCCCTGAAATGAGCCCGGATGGAAAGCTTAGGTGTTTTGGATACGAGAAAGGCAAAGAATTCTACGGACAGTATCACGACAATGAGTGGGGGCTCCCCGTTCACCAAGATCAAAAGCTATTTGAGATGCTTATTCTCGAAGGAGCCCAGGCCGGATTGAGTTGGGAGACAATACTGAAAAAGCGCGAGGGTTACAGAAGAGCTTTCCACAATTTTGATCCTGTAAAAGTTGCTGCGATGACAGACAAGGAGCTTGAAGCCCTGAGAGAGAACCAGGAGATTGTAAGAAACAGGTTGAAGATAGAGTCTGCCAGGAAAAACGCGAAAGTTTTTCTCAAAATTCAAAACGATTTCGGCTCCTTCGACAAGTATCTATGGAATTTCGTCGAAAACAAGCCTATCATCAACCGCTTTGCCAGCTTTGAGCAGGTTCCTGTTACGACCAGGGAAAGCGATACTATTTCAAAAGACCTCAAGAAAA
>JAUIJG010000022.1 GCA_030431355.1 bacterium | reverse complement strand
CGACATCACCAATGGCAACTGTGGCATCACCGCTGATGCCAACATCACCGACATCAAAACCAAGGGAAACTCCGAAAACGAAAACAGCACCATAGAGCTGGATCTCGGCAAATGTATAGCCTGCGGATTATGCATAGAGACCTGCCCGAACTCCATCATAAAGAGAGACGCCAGAAGCAGGACCGCCCGCTTCAATCGCGATGATCTCATCCTCTCCAACAAGAAGAATGAAGCAACCGCAGCTGATACCGGGGCGCTATCATCGAACCGAGGGAAATCGCCCTTTAAAAGATCGGTGGCGGTCAGGGTGGTATCGACAGGCTGCTCCGCCTGCGACCTGGAAGTAAACGCCGCATTCAATCCAATCTTCGACCTGGAAAGATTTGGTGTTCAGCTTGTCGCTTCGCCCAGAATGGCAGACATACTTGTGGTGACCGGTCCCTGTCCAAAGGGCATGCACGAAGCACTGCTCAGAACCTGGCAGGCCATGCCGGAGCCAAAGCGCGTGATAGCGGTGGGCAGTTGCGCGATATCTGGCACCGTACACGCAGGCGGCTACGCCGAAGCTAATGGAGCAGGAAAGATACTGCCGGTCGATGTAGATCTATTCATACCAGGTTGCCCACCGCATCCCTGGAGCATTGTCCAGGGGATACTCTCGGTTATGGGAAGGTAAGTTTTTTTGCTAGGTCCAATGAAGTATACAGGCTCCCAGAAAACAATAGCTTAATCTCTAAAGTTCCTCAGCTTCATCTGACTCATCAGAAATTGTCAAATCTAGATTTCGCTTTATGGCCAGTACTCGCTCTTCAAACTAACTATTTCATTGTCTAGTGTGCTCTCACGAATCGCTCGATTGTGAATCAGAATAACTTCTTCTATTTTTCTAAAGACGTCAGGATCAAGGAACTCTTCTCTACGAAGATCATCGATGAACTTAAGCGGATTGTCTTCAACGCAGGACGTATCCAAATCAAATTGAGAGGCCAATGTCACAATTTAAGACAAGAGCGTACCATACAGATCTCTCAACTCTTGCTCTTCTCTGCGCACAAAGGGAATGGCGAACCACAAGATCATCAGATGTGACCACCGGATACATCGTGTCCGATGTGGAGCGATTATGGGCACCGATTGAGAAGATATCTGAGTTGATTTTGGAGAAGATTGAACCAACTTGTGATTGAGGTATTCATAGAAACACCAATTCGAAATTTGACCAGAATATGTCCTTTTAGAAAGGAAAGACTTTTATAAGTTCTTGTTTTCAAAGACAATGAAATATACAACAAAGCATATATAACATTGCATTTATATAATATATCATATAATTTTCTGCTCTTTTTGATTAATGTTGAGCAAAATTATATGAATAATTATATAATTGTGGAATAATATATGCCGTAACATATATTCGGTTAAAATTATCTGCTATGCCATATATCTCAATAGAACATTTAGTGAAAACTCTTGTGGATGCTCGCAAAAAGGCATCTATGACTCAGCATGAATTGGGGCAATCTCTTATGATTCCTCAAAGCTACATATCAGAAATAGAAAACGGAAAACGAGATTTAAGAGCTTCTACTTTGTTAGATATAGCCAGAACGCTAGGTTACGAAGTTATGCTTATTCCAAGAGCACACCTGAAAGAAGTTGAAAGTGTATTAGAAGGTGAGAAAGAAGAAGAACAAGGTCTCTACCAACTAACAGAGTACGATGATGAGTAACTCAGAAGATTTGCGAGTATTGGATATCTTTCTTGGCGACACTATTGTCGGAACAATAACGTTGACCAGCAGTGAACGCACTTATTTTGAGTTTGCAGAATCCTATCGAACGAATGAGAATAGACCAACTCTTAGCCTGAATTTTAAAACCAAGAGTGGTCTAGCAAAGAACATAAAGCCGGCAAGACAGCGCATTCATCCATTCTTTTCCAATCTTTTACCAGAAGGAAAATTACGGGAGTATCTGTCTAAGAAGTTAGAGATTAACCCGCAGAGGGAGTTTTTTTTATTGGCTGGGTTAGGATTAGATTTACCTGGAGCTGTACGAGCTAAACCGAAAGGGAATTATGAGCTTCCAAAAGAGCGTGAGAACGAAGACCAAGAGAACGCAGATACCAGAGTTAATACCGGGTTGATTACTCCTATGAGATTCTCACTGGCTGGCGTACAGTTGAAATTTTCTGCTATTGAGTCAGCAAGCGGTGGACTTACTATTCCTGTAACTGGATCCGGTGGCTCGTGGATAATTAAACTTCCCAGTCTACGACATGATAATCTACCGGAGACGGAATTCTCAATGCTTTTGCTGGGCAAGAAAATGGGGATAAATTTGCCAGAATTTCGCCTGGTTCAAACAAGGGAAATTGAGGGTATACCATCAGATATAGATGAATCTTTTGGAGAAAGTTTAGCAATTAAGAGATTTGATAGACCAGATGGTGAGAAGAGGATTCATATAGAAGACTTTGCACAGGTCTTTGGCTTGAGGTCAAATGATAAGTACGACAGAGCTAGTTATGACAATATCGCTGAGGTTCTGGCGCTAGAAACCACTCAAGATGATTTTATTGAGTATATTAGAAGACTTATTTTTATGATTGCCACCGGTAACGGTGATATGCATGTGAAAAATTGGAGTCTAATTTATGCTGATTCGATTAAACCGCGATTGTCTCCTGCTTATGATTTTCTTCCTACTGTAGTGTATAACTCTCACGACACTTTAGGACTATCTCTAGGTGGTACTAAAAGCTTTCAAAATGTAGACTTAGCAAATTTTGTAAAACTTGCGTCTAAAGCAAGAATGTCCGAATCACTTGTTCGTCAAGAAGTAGAGAAAGCGGTGGAGGACTTTGCTGCTGTATGGAAAGATACTAAATTTGATTTACCCTTACCTAAAGATTCTGTACGAATAATAGAACAGCATTTTCAGAATACAAAGTTGTTCAAAGGAAAATGGACAGGGGTAGTTTCTCAGGTAGTCGATGAACGATCATATAGAGGTTTACACGGTGACATCGATCTTGACGAATCTGTTCCATCCGGAACGATTAGATTTCGATTGGGAAAAAAGGAAGTAGAACTGGAAGCTCCGCCAGTAATGTCCGAATGGGCTGTCGGGGAAAAAGCAAGAGAAGCTGCAGATTATTTAAAAGCAAGCGGAAGCGTCAACATTAACGGATTCGTAAATAGAAAACTTTTCAATGAGTGGAGAAGAAATAACTATATTGTTATTGAGAGTAAATCGCTTTCCACAAAGGTTTTTCCAAGAGATTTACATTCAGGCGCATTGGAACTCAGGGGCCTATTTATGCCAAATAACTGGAAAAAATTGATAGATACAACCAAAAATCGCTCAGACTTTACCTTTGATTTGGTATTCAGTAGTGGAAGTGCATGGACATGGAAAGGTCGAGTATTAGAAGTGTTTGACCAAGAGCGGTTAGTTGATGGCAGAACTACTGCTACCTTAAATATTAGTATTAACAATCCACGATTACTTTATGGAGCTAAAATTTCTGCTCCAAAAATAAAAACACGAAAGATATTGAATTACATTTCTGAGCAGGAAGATGGATTGCTTGATGCACTATTCGACTTTATTCTCAATAAGTATACAGAAGGAAATCGCTCCGGCTATATGATTGGCACAAAGAGCCATTCCTTTTCACCTATAAGAATTGGGAAAGCAGAAGTATATGATGAAGAGCATATCGAAATCAGAGTAGATTTTGTCATTAATGCTTCTTTGGATATAGAAGTAATTCCTGATGTTTCGCAATCTGAATCATTTGAGGTGTCAACTAACATTCCAGAGAAATTTTTCATTTCTGTAGATGTGGTCTTTAATGCAAAGATTGATCAGATTACAACCTTGAGAACAAGAGTGATAGAACCGATCTATGAATGTAGACTTGTAGTCAAAAAAGCAGGTAAGAAGTGGAAATTAAAGACTGACAGTTTTAAAATTTTTCCGGATGCTAAATTCAATACTGACATAGTTTCGGAAGACAAAATGAAAACCTGCCTGGCAGACCTCTATGTTGACAATGAAAAGAATATTTTGCAGGCTTCCGATGAGCAAACTATTCAGTTGACAAATGCACCAAGCAGTTCTCTTGAGAAATGGGATTTGTTTCACTAGAAGTAACTTTTTACCCCAACCCCTATTAGGGAGATGTCCGAGTCTACAAGGCAGGATAAGAGGCGCGATGTGCCTTTGATGGTTCATGATATATGGCGACTTTTAAGCACCGCCAAAGTTAGTGGTACTGACCTGAAGCTCCGCCCAGGTGCTTTCGTTGAAATTGCCCCCGTCGACTCGTTGTATTTGGGTCCGTCACAGCTCATAAGATGCTGTTTGTCCTTTTGGCTCTCTCGCGATACAATGCTTGAACTATGAACTGGTTTCTTCTACTTTACACGTTCATCTATGCCCTTATCAGTGGTGGCGGCGTCTGGATGGACTTAAAGAGTGAATACATCTGGTGGATTATACTTCTAGATGTGCTTTCCAGTCTTTATGTCACAATCGTTTTAATTTTGGTTCTCGCTAGCTGCCGCAGTCCTGATTTGACTGCTATTATTCAACCGCTCTTTCCTCTTTCTCTCTCCGCAGCTCTGTTTGTGAGCGGTATCGATTTATACGACGAGTGGAAGGAATGCCCCGAAACGAGAAAGAGCACGGTGATAGCCTCCATCCTCGGCATTCTCTTTGAAGTCCCGGCGTATTTAATTTGCTATCAATATGCTTTCGAGAGTTGAAAGGACTGCTTTGCCGGAAATAACCGCTTCCAAAAGAGATATACAAGATTCAGTTTAAAGACAATGAATCGAAAAATACTTTGTTGGTAGCATGTGACCAAGGATGGCTGATTTCTTTTCGCATCCATAACGCTAGCACCAGATTAGAGAAGTCCCTGAAATTCGACATTACCCTTGAAGGACAACCGTACAAATTAGAAACGCAGATCACACCCTGGGATGGGTAGATTTATCATTGCTCTTATTCGCTCTGCCAACAAAAATTCGATAACATCTTTACGGTTGCTATCGATCTTCAATGCCCATCTTTTGATAGACTTCGATAAGAGGGTCAAGCAGTACTAGAAGAGTCATTCAATTTTCCATATTCCTTCGTCTTGATCTCTACGCGTCCACCTTTGTACATTTGGCGAAAGCAGATTTTTCCAGGGGCGAGGCCTGGGAAAGTTTCTCTTAGCTTCTCTACAATCTGAGGGTAGCGCGGATCATCTGAATAATATTCGAATTTGTTAGTTCCGTTGACGACCCTCACTATGCGGCCATCGGTCTCATTCATCGATGCGGATTCCCAGAGAACTGGATGCTCTTCTATATTTTGTTCTTCGTTTGGGTTAGACAACTGCCTAATCTCCGAGAGCTCAAACTCTATCCACCTGCTGAGTTAATCTGATTTTCCTGTAACTGATTTTGAGTCACCCGGCTCTTGCTCATCTTCGACCACGACCCATTCTCCGTCGATAAAGCGCCTGAAGATGCATTTGCTGTCTCCAGGTTTCTTCAACCCGTATTTTGCGCAATAATCCGAATATTGGGGATCATCAGGCTTATACTGCTCCCATCCTCGACCGGAGACGAAATCTTTCTGACCGAAATAGTTAATACATATGGTTCCGTCGTCATCAATGAAGGCAATTTCTCGACTGGTGCCTTCAATCAAGTCTGGAGTATCACTTTCAGGTAAACGGTCTTCTTCTGGAATATCCATAAGGAAGTTCTCGGCAAGTCGATCCGCTGCGCTTTTTGTTTTATCGTCTTTTGAATTAGACACGAACTTTCTCCTTCATGAGAGTGAGAGTATCGCCGAAGTACCTCTTTATCAACTGCGACCAGGGGTTCTTTGTAGGAAAACCAATTGCATGGGCAAACGTATCTGCAAAGACCTCATCTCTAGCGAACTGCAATCCGGCCTCAGTGGTCTTGTTGAATTTCAGTTCTTTCAATGCACTGTCTGGTATTCGGGCGAGGTCTCTATTGAAAGCATCGATAAAAGCTTGCGATTTGTCGGAGATTCTTTTCGGTCTCGCGTAATACAGATTCGGGTTTTCCATAACTTTTGAATTGAATGCATGTCCAATCTCGTGCCGAATAACAAAATCAATATCGAAGTTGTCGACCAGTTCTCCATTCTGTAGCACTTGCTTCGGAAGAAAAATCGTGTTACGTCCCCAATCGTAGGCTCCCATAAAGTGCATTTTTTTCTGAGTCTCCAGGGTACGCGTCTTCCATCTTGTCGATGATTTCTATGTTCACCTTATACTTCTCTAGAACGCTTTTCAATGAAGGCTCAAGTACCTCAAGAGCGTCATGAATCTCAGCACCCATGTCCCGCGGCTTGAAGATTTCCTCATCATCCGTCTCTCTGTGTCTGGTGTGGTCGCCTGGTTGCCCGGAAGTGTTCTCTGATTGTCGATCTGGCTGAGGTCTTCCTGAGCCATCAGGATTGTGAGCCTGAGAGTAAACGGCGTTATCTGGCGCTTCTCGATGTGTTCTTATCTTGATTCTCTGCCCATCAGGAGTCACCGCTTCCGGTAGCATCAGATCTTCGAGACCCTCTTTGATAAATTTCACTCTCTTTTGGGCTCCTTCCAGAGTCTTCGCTCCTTGCTTTGCCATCTCCTCGGCAATGTCGTCAAGGAACTCGGTAAACTTTCCTGCCTTACCAGCAGAGTGAATTCTGGCTCCACCAATAAGAGTGTCAGCTCCAAGCTCGATCAGAAGTTTGAACTTTATGCGTTCCTGTTCTTTTGGCGGTAGTGACTCCCACTTCTCATTCATGAGATTTCCGAGTTCGGCGACATCTCTAAACGGCTTTGCATAATCTCCGGTGAATCCGATGTTGAAGAGGTACTGATGTGCGGCATTGAAGAGCTTCACGCCACCGACGATGGTTTCGCCCAGAGCTTGCCCGAACTCTGCGCCCATTTTTCCGGCCCGCTCCCCGTCGTTCAGAATGAGCGTCGCGCTAAAGTCGGCTATTTTGGCTAGATTGACAGAAAACTCGCCAATCCCCTGGAAAGTTCCGATCACACGGCCCCAGGCTCGCTGGTTCTCGTCATGCTGATACTGATTAATGCCAGCTGCGAGACCGGAGCCGATAATCTCGAACTGTTTATCGATAGGAAGCTCGGCTATTCTGCGGCCTGCTTCCAGCCAGCCATCCGGCGTATTTTTCAGTGGAGCGTCTTCAGCTGCCTCAACATTCTCAGAAACATTGATCTTGAGAAGCACCGAACCGTCTGAGTTTTTCTCGGCAAGATTCTGCGGAATCTTAAGAGTGCCACCATGATTCGGATCTTCTGGAGCATACTTATGGTGATTAAGAAGCTCTGCCGGATCTTTCCTTGAAGTGGTTGCGGCTTCCTGAAGTTTCTTCTCAATATACTGCTCAGTAAACTGATTTTCCATCTTCGCAGCTTCATCCGGGGTGGCTGCGTTTTGCCTGGCGGCTTCGAGACCCCTGGTATATGAAGGATGCGGATCGCTTGTTTTAGGGGCTTTCTTATCAGAGACTTCCACTACATGCAGAATCTTCTCTCAATCATTCTCTTCTGAAATTTCCGGACGGCCGAAGGTTTCGCTTACATGGCTGCGGGCTGTAGGAATTAGCCCTGCTCTATCGAAAGCGCTCTTCTCCTTGCTGGTCTGTTGCAAGTGTTCTGGCATGTCAGACTGGGCCTGGTCGCTTCCTGCCCTGGAGGCGTCACGCTCAACCCTCGATTCGTTCGAGACTTCTTTGGTCTTTGACTTTTCAGATTGGTCAGCCACAAACGTGAACCTGAATAATTGCCGCTACTCTAGTATATGCCCATCTGCCCAGTTGGCTGTCTGCCAGTGCCCATCTCTATGGCTCCTCAGCAACGGGTGTAGTATCTTGGTGTACACTGATCGGAGAAAACTGCAATGAAATTGTATATATGCCCAATCAATGCCAAGCACTAGTTGACAATGATCGGAGTTACAAGTAATATAGTTGCATGTATAACCGGTCATCGTATACTAATACTTCCAAGTTCTTCGCCCGGCATCCAGTGTTTCGGGTGGAGGAATTTGCTGAGGCAAGGAAAGGAACGAAGAGAGTATCCAGGCACTCACTATTGGCTCATCATTGTGGTAGCGGGAAATTGCTACACATTCGGCGGGGTCTCTATGCCGTGGTCCCTGAAGGATTCGATGCCGAGTCCTTCGCTGTAGATCCTTACCAGGTTGCAGCACGGGCCACTGATGATGCTGTAGTCTCCTACCGGTCTGCCTTAGCTTTGCACGGCTACGGCTACTCGGTGCAGAACTCGCTTATCTACCTGACTGCGAATCGTGAAGCATCTAGATTCAGCTTTCAAGATACTGAGTACGTCGGCGTGACCCATCCGATAGCACTTCTGCGGCACGGCAAGGAAATGACAGGAGTCGAGTCGGTGGACCGCGCCGGTTTGGAGATAAGGGTGACAACTCTTGAGCGAACTCTGGTAGATTGTTTTGATCGAGTTGAGCTCGCCGGCGGTATCGAGGAAGCCTGGAGATCTCTAGAAGCAGTCAGCTATTTCGATACTGGAAAGGTCATTGCGTATTTGGATCTTCTTGGCAATTCGGTTACTGCAGCTAAAGTTGGATTTTTCCTTGAAGAACAGGGAGAGCGGCTTCATATAAGTGAGAAGGAGCTTGATTCAGTCAGAGAGTTCAGACCAAAACAACCGACATATATGTTTCGCTCTGAAAGGATCGGAAAGCTCGTGAACGGCTGGAATCTGATAGTGCCAGAAGAAATTCTGCAACGGTCATGGGAGGAGCCATTGTGAAGCTGTCAAAGACACGCCTACTGGATGAGGCAGCCGCCACCGGATTTCGACCCGATACGCTGGAGAAGGTGATTCATCTTCTCCAACTGCTTTCGCTCATATCTGAAAACGAGTATCTTCGTGAACGACTGGTGCTGAAGGGCGGAACTGCTCTCAATCTTTTCGTCTTCGATGTTCCCCGGTTGTCCGTAGATATTGACTTGAACTATGTTGGCGCCGTGGACCTGGAAACAATGAAAGCAGAGAGACCACATTTGGAAGGGCTCTTAACAGCCATCTGTGATCTCTCCGGATTTAAGATGAACAGGGTAGCGCTAGCACATGCTGGAGGCAAGTGGCGGCTGGGCTATCAGAGCGCTCTAGGTGGGCAAGCGAATCTCGAACTCGATCTGAATTACATGTTTCGTGTCAATTTCCATCCGGTGAAAGAGTCAGACTCGAAGAAAGTGGGTTCTTTCCAGGCTCAGGGTGTCAAAGTACTCGATCTGAAGGAATTGACCGCAGGCAAGTTATCGGCACTGCTAACAAGGAGCGCCAGTCGAGATCTTTTTGATGTAGCTAATCTTTTTGAAGTGCTTGATGCTTCTGATGAAGATCTCAGGCTGGTTTTCGTACTGTATGGAGCAGTGAACCCCCGAGCAAATTGGTGCGATGTATCTCCTTCGAATGTGAAAGGAAATCTCAAGGACTTGAAGGAAAAACTGCTTCCGGTGATGAAGGTACAGGGTGCACCAGGTCCGAAGTTTCAGCAAGACTATTTCGATGACCTTATTGAGCGATGCCGTCACTTGGTCGAACCACTCTTCCCCTTGCGAGAGAACGAGCGAGAATTTGTCTCGCTTCTTCGAGATTCCGGTGAGATCAGACCGGACTTAGTCACCACTGACAGTGAAACAATAGAGAAGATTCTTTGTCATCCAGGAATACTGCGTCGAGCTTCGATGGTGAAGAAGAAGGGAAAATAGGAGAGAAGCTCGCCTACATTAATGAGAGCGGAAGTGAATTTGATGGCTTCACACCATACCTCGGTGCACCATTCTCGCTGTGGTGGTTTCCTGAAAAACTATACGATCGCGGATACGTTGTTATTGAAATCTAGCTGTCTAGCTGGAAGGCAGTGAAACTCCTATTTGATGGAAAGTCTTGAAGACTGTCATATAACCAAGGTGGAGTATATTGATATTCTGCCAACTTTTGGACTTTCTACTGTTGTAAGAGATTTGGAACCAGGGGACATAGAAGCAAGGTGGGACAATGAACTTATTCAATTCGCGGAAGGCAATTAAAAATCACCGACTTTGACCACTCTTGTTCTCGGCTTCTAATTGATACCGGCGTCCCTTAGGAGATGACTCCAAGCGCTCTCTTGCCACACAAATATATTTTGGAATATCCACTTTCAAGGACCTAGAGCCAGAGCGAATTTTAGAAGCAAGCTTTAGTCCAATAGGCGACTTCACCAGCCCATCATCCACCACATAGTCGGCATCCTCTAACACATTGATACCAGAAGAGTAAAATCGTAGTGCCCGCAGTTTATTTCCGGCAAGTTCCCAGAACCGACCTTGATTGAAAAGAACGCTAGCTCTATCAATAGGATTTGAGAGGTGCAAATAATTGAATTTATCGTACAGTGTATATTTACCTAAAGGCTCGTGCCCGGAAGCAACCAAGCAAAGCGCGAGCAGTGTCGACATTTCCGGTCCTGGCTTAGGATAAAACGCACCAAGAAGAAGATACCTTTGCGAAAGCTTTATCAAAGAAAGCTTGCTCTGCTCGAACTTCTCCTGATAATACTGACTGTAGGCGAGAGACAACATAGCTTGAACTCGGTAATAATTCTGCCTTTCAGAATGATTTTCAGTCCACTGCATCTCCAGAGGGGCGAGCAACTCTTCCGCCTTCTCATACTCTCCCCGACCCAGAGCCAGCTTTCCTTCGACGAATCTAGTGGCATAGATTGACTCGTCATCCTCCGGCACTTCTACCTGCTTCGCCCTTGATACCAGTTTCTCTGCCCCAGCGTAGTCGCCCTTGTTCAGCAAGACTATCGCCTTCTCATTCAACAGACGACGAGCATAAATCGGGTGAACAGCTTTGTTTCCAACACTAATCTGTATGAGATCATCAAAAATGGCACCACTGAGAGTGAACAATCCCCAGTCGGATAGCTTTATTGCTTTAGGTAGCAGATGCTCTACTTTCTCCTGGTCCGAAAGCGAGCTGGATAGTATCGTTGAGCGGTATTCAGATATGGCTTTGTACAGTGTCTCTCTATTTTGTGGACTAGGCTCCTCCATGGGAATTTTTGCATCAGTCTTAAGCCTGCCATATACGTCTTTAGGAGATTTGAGCTTCGCCAGACTCTCCTCTGCCAAACGCAAAGACTCTTTATCTCCTACCTTTCCATAAATAGTCCGATCCGCTGCCAGCGCCACCTCCCGAGAAGGGAAAAGCTCGGAAACATCAGGATAGACTTGCGTTCCCCAGGACCCCTGCAGAGAATTAAGGGTTGAAGGATAATCCTGCACTTCTATAGCAGCAGCTTCCTTGTATTTCTTCTTGCGCAGAAGAGCCAACCGCACAAGCGCTCTTGATACCACTCCAATTTCCCTGCTATCTTCGCGACTCTCTTTGCTGACAGACTTTTCAATCTTCTTACTTACTTCAATCAATCCTTTGTCATCACCTTGCAGATATAGAACATTGGCAAGGTAAAGGTTCAGAATTTCATCAGACAAAAACAACCCTGACTTATGGGCAGTGACAGGGTCTATCTTCCTCATTAAATCGATAGACTCTCTATACAACTTCTCTGCCTTCTTCAGTTTGCCGGCTTTCTGCAAAATAGCCGCATAACAGAACTTTACCTTTACCGCAGTTGATGGAGGTATAGACTCAGTGAAAACCTGATCGTATACTGTTGAAGCCATTTCAAGCACTGCACCATTTGCCTTCTGTCGCACTAAATACGGCATCATATATTCAACAATATTTCTACGACTACGAGCTGGAATACCGGCCTTATCGCCACTCGACAGAAGCAGCTTTAAATCTTCAAGCTTAGCTCTTGCAGTACCCTCATCAAATTTACTTCCTGACCTGAGCGAAAAAACAGCGAAATTAAAAGATGCCTCAGGCTCTCCCTTTAAACGAATGCCACTGGGACATTCTCTTGCAGCCTTAAAAGTGATAATCGCAAGAGCCTTCTTAGCATCTGAGCCGTAGGGCATGCGATCTCGCAGTGTCTTCAGAAGCAAAAACTTTTGCGACTTATCATTCTTACAATCAAACTTAGATATCCTTCTAGCTAAATCCAAAAATTTTAACTGATTACCTTCCAACTGAAAAAACTTACCACCCCACACCCCACTTACCATCGGATTGAGCCGATTGACGGTGCTCAACGAAACTTTCTGACTTAGAAGAGAATCCCTGCACCAGGGAACTAGCCCGCTTCCATCGCTAAGATAAAAAATCTCTCTTGCAGTATTGTCCATCACATAATCAGGGCTAACACCTGACCTCGTTAGAAGAAACAAGAGGTCTTTGCGGATCTCACGTGTTTCAAACTCTTTGTCTTCCGGGACTAATCCCACCAGACTGAGAATCTGATCGGCCACTTTTTCAGTTTCTAAAGAGCCTGCCTCAGATTTCGCTTCGGTTGAGGAGTAACTCTTCCGCCCCCAGGCTTCTTCAGTAGATGTCCCCGCAGACAGTAGCAGAAGGCTGAAAGCCACCATTGCCGGCGCCTGTGTAGTTCTCTTATAAGAGGTAAGTCTCTTATGGCGCAAAACTGGTCTCAACAGCCTTAGTGGTCTCAATGGTCTCAACAAATTCAGCAATCTCAAAATGACTCAAACTGATAAAAACGGATCTATACTAAACTAACATTCTAGTCCAAAGTTGCGCTTTATCTATAATGAATTTCCGACACACTATCCTAACCGCCGTTCTTTCGTCCGCTCTTATATTGGCCGCTGCCGAGCAACCAGCTCATTCACAGAGCGGAATTATAGACCTCGATGGCAACGTTATAGTCCCACCGGAATTCTCAGAAATCAAAGCAGTCGGCAAAGACAAATTCCTGTTGACGAAGCTGTCAGCCAGGGAAATGTACAAAACAAATTTAACAAGCGAAACAGAAAGAGACGCTCACAAACTAAAAGTCTATGAATCATCAATCCTTGTGGACCTGAATGGAAAAGTTATAGACGATCCCATAAAGAGAAGAGAAGCCGGTATAGAAGTCGGGCTGGTGAAATTTCCGCTACCTTCAAACTTAAAACTGGTTCAGTACGCAGGGAAGCAATATAAAATTGTCCAATATCAGGGGAAAGACCTGTATGGTGTCATCGGCACAGACCAGAAAGTCATTGTCCCGGTAAAATGGGGATACCTAGAATATCTTGGCGATGATATGTTTCTGGCATCAACCAAAAGAGGAAACGCCCCTGACAAAAGACAGTTTCTACTTCACAAAAACACAACCGTGAAGGAGGTACCATACTGGATACGACTTTCCGGGCGATTCGAAAAAGGAGCTATCCGCATAGCAAACAAGTTCAATGCGATTCTTACAAAATCGGGCGAAATCAAATATCTCCCCCGACGCGATACCCAACCTCCATTCAAAGCAAAAACCATTGACAGAAGAGTATATTTAATAGCCATACAAGAATTTCCCCGGCCTGTTACTCGAAAGTTCGGCATCAAAGACAAGAGCGGAAACTGGGTGGTTCCGGCAGAGTATGAATCTATTGTTGCCGCCAAAAGGGACTTTTTTATACTACGGAAGCGCCGACGCATATCACTCTTCGACCTGAGAACAGGATCTCTAGTACAGTTTCCAGAGCTGGTAAGAGAATTCGGGCGAACTGAAATTGATAGAGATGCGCCCATCATATGCTATTTCACAAATAAGTCCCGCACCTGGACAGACTCTAGTACCTACAAGATCGGATACTGTGACTTAAACGGCAAAATCATAGTAGAACCTCAGTACCGGTGGGGAACAAAGTTCTATGGCAATAGAGCGATTGTGGGTCTTAGCGAAAATACAAAACCAAAGAATTTGTTCGGGATTATTGACACAGCGGGAAACTGGGTGGTTAAACCTAAATACAAGCACTTGTACGAGCGGATAGAGAACAGACTGATTGCCACTCTTCCAGATGAAAATTCCGATGAAAAGCCTAAAAAAGAACCAGTTTTCAACAGGCCGGGTTTCAAAGATTTTTCCAAACTACTAAACAACTACAATTTCGTCGGCATGACCATTGAAGAACTTGAACGACTCATTGGTCACCCGGACACACCTGAGACAAGAAATGAGTTCAGCGATGACGGCACCACCATGGCTAAGTACCGTTTAAGCAGTGGGTGCACCGGTAGTACCATACTGGCTTTTCAGATAAACCCTGATAAAATCGTCACCGGCTGGCGGTGCTACTTCAATCAATACGGACAATCCGCAGCTCCAGTATGGCTCAGGGAGAACGTCGGCGTGATTCAGCCAGGCTTGCAGAGATGCGCAGGTAACCTGGTGCCGAAGTCTGATCTGGAGAGTGTTCGAAAAGCTTTGGGAAATTGAAGTGTGAACAGCAGCACTACCTTCAAATCTCTAGCAGAACACAAACAGGATGACCACAGTTGCAACTATTGATCATCCTCACACAGTCGGAACAGTCCCGCCGTCGATTACATATTCGGTGCCAGTAATACTCCCGGAAAGGGGCGAAACGAGGAAGGCAATAAGGTCCGCCACTTCTTTTGGCTTTGCCGGACGCCCAAGCGGGATGCCTCCCAGGCTATTCATGATTATCGCCTTGCCACCCTCATAGTCGGTGTTTGCCTCCTTCGCGAGCCGCTCCGCAAGACTTACTGAAGCCTCGGTCTCCACCCAGCCTGGAGAGACACGCACAACGCGGACGCCCTTAGGCGCAACTTCTTTGGAGAGACTCTTACTGTATGTCGAAAGAGCCGCTTTAGCAGCAGCATAAGCCGTAGTTGACTCAGGCAACGGAAACTCACGCTGAATAGATGAGACATGAATGATAACACCGGACCCCTGCTCAAGCATTCCGGGCAGCAGCGCGCGGTCGATACGAACAGCGGACATCAAGTTTTGATTCAGCTCCTCAAGCCATACGCTATCGTCAAGGACAGCAAAGCCACCCGCTGGCGCGCTGGACCCGCCAAACACATTGATGATGAAGTCGACACCTCCGAACTGTTTTTTGACAGCGTCTACAATGACTGCGCAACCTTCGGCTGTGGAGAGGTCGCCAGCAACAAATTGAACACCTTCCGGCAAGGAATCTGGTACCGAACGCGCGGTGGTGATTACTTTTACACCTTGCTCGTGTAGAACCTTCACAACCGCAGCACCTATACCTTTTGTGCCACCAGTGACAAGAGCGCGGCTACTCTTAATTTCAAGATCGAGGCTCATGGCGTGATCTCCATTACCTGGGTATCGTCTGACCTATCCGAAATGAACAAAGCTCTCATAGTCTGAAGCATAGAGTCTTGCATAACATCGGCTCCTTCCTGCACTGGCTTTGACTTTTCCGAATCTATGCTCTAATGTTATCCCGCTAGTCTCGTTTGTTCAAGAACGCACAAAAAAGTAAGGTACTTACCTAAAAGTATGCGCAAACAATACACTCCGGTCTCTGCAGCCACGGATGCCGAAAAAGCCCTCAAGTTTGTGGAAGGGCGCTGGAAACTCCTGATTCTGTTCAACTTATTCGGTGGCAACATCAAGCGATTTTCCGATCTGGAGCGCGGTATTCCCGGTATATCCCAGAAGATGCTAATCCAACAGCTTCGCCAACTGGAGACAGACGGAATTGTGAGGCGCATCGTTCATCATCAGGTCCCACCCAAAGTTGAGTATTGCATGACAGATTGGGGGCAAGAGTTATGTCCCGCGCTGGACGCGTTGCTCAAATGGTTCGAACTTCGGGACGAGGCAATCAGCCCGGGACTGAACCCGGCAGATGAAGCCAAAGCAAAATCTAATAAGAAACATTAGTTTTAGAGAAAGCAGATAGTCTATCCACCGGTCGCTTTCTTAAACACAACAAGCTTATCCCTCCAGGGCCAGGGGTCATTTGCCGGACTCAACTTGGCACCGGCAGCAATGCGTCTTTGAATAAGAGAACGGGCGGCATCGAGGCTACCGGACTCATAGTATTCATCCAGCATCCTTGTTAATATCGGCTCTAGCTCAGCGAAAAGATGTTCTGAAGGATTATTGAAAAGGATATCGAGAACACCATTTACTTCCTGGTACATCCCACGCTCTCTATAGTTGTCCAGAAGAGAAAGGATATGATGGAATTCAACTTTAGAAAAGTCATTGCTTACAATTTTGCATGCGGCAGCCCAATCTTTCTGAGCAGCTATGATATCTCCTACTTCCACCCGGCGAGAAGCCCTCTCCACTTTTAGCTCCGCTTTCTTGCAAGGGGGAAAGTCTAAATTGGCAATCTCTGAATCAATGGCTTTGAACTGTCTGGTATCATTGGTGATTCTATAAAGCCCTTTCAATCTAAGCAACAAAATATACAAATCTTCGCTCTTCGGTCCTCTGTGGCGCTTGCGAATCGCTATCCACTTCTTAGACAAATCTATCTTCTTCTCCACCCCTTTCTCCTTTCCAATTTTGTCGGAAAGGCGAAAAGCATCACCGAGCCAGAAGCACTCTCTAGCCGGTAGCTTTAAGCTCTCGTAACGCGTGAGCAAGCCGATCAAATAGCTCTCCAACTGCTCAGAGGAGATAGAGTCTCTAACATCATTGAGGGAACGCACCACATTGCGCGCGTCCCTCGTTTTGACTTTATGATAATCACACTCCAAATAGAAATCGATCAACCGCAAACTCAACTCGACCGACTTCTCTTTCTTGCCGGTTCCCTGGTAGTGACTGGAGAGCCTGTATAAGGCTGTTATATATTCTCCGGGATCATCGTCTTTCTGCGCCTCCGCGTCGGACAGCTTTGCTTTATACTTCTCCAGCCTCTGAATCAACCGCTCTTCATTCGACAAGCTTGATTTTTTAGCAAGTACTGGTTGTAAGCAAGGATCCATGACACTGGTGCCGGTAGCAAGAACCAGGGCTCCTGTTAGAAGGTTGTACACACATCTACTTCTACTGTTACTTCTTCTTATCACCTTACTTCGCCTGCATCGTCCTATTTTTTCTCTGCTTTTCCAGTCGGTCTGTCGATTTACCCAAAAGCTTATAAGAAGCCACCACTCGATCAAATAGCCTGTCGGAATCGGCTTTCCTGCCAACCTTCAAATAAAGTTCGGACAACTTCAACTTCCACTTTGACAACGAATCAGAGTCGGGCACTATGTCGGAAGCCGCTACTCGTTTCTCGACAAACCTCACCGCGTCCTCTTCACTACCTTCTTTCAGGTAGGTGCTCAGTATCTTCTGGAAGCTCTTGTCCAGGCGCTCCAAAATACTTTTGTTCGGATGTTTAAATATGGCGTCCAGAAGACGATCTCTCTGGACCCGGTATCTCTTGGGCATATACGCTCGCAACAAGAAATCAAAAGAATGGTCGGCTTGTCTTGGAAAACGCCACTGTATCAAGTCCGCTCCTTGCTTCCAGGCTTCTTCAGATTGATCCGGCATTTCAAAGTGCGCGTAGCGCTGAGCAAGAGTGGTATAGCAGAAAAACTTATCGTCAGGTGTCATGCCGTCAAGATTCACACGCCTTTCAGTATACTTCTTAATCTGCTCAGGCTCTTTAGTCCAGGCAGCCAAATTGGACAATAGCGGTGACAACTTCTTATGCTTTGGACCTCTATACTTTATTCGAGCATCCAACCACATCTGGTAGCAGCGCAACCTATCAGGCTTCGGAGTTCTGACACCAGTATTTCTGTCTTCGGGAAGGGGACGATCATAATTTATCAAATCATAGCAAGCACCAGTCCAGTCGCCTCCGGTGTCATCTTTGAGCGACTCGGCGACATCTAAAAGCTTGCCAAAATATTCATAGAACTCATAGTTGGTAATACGACCGAGAAGCTTACTCAGAATTCTAAAAGACTGTTCTATCTGTGACTCTTTCCACTTCGAAGTCCCGGCGGTATCAATGTAAAAATCCAAAGCCTTCTTATTTGTGGCGATTGCCTTCTTAAGGCTACCGGGCTCTCTTATCAAATGCCCACTTGAGTCTCTTCTATAAAAGTCGTAACCATCTGCCACCCTCTGGAGGGAGACAAAATAATCCACCGCCTTCTTACTCAGCTCAGCGGCTCGTAAACTCTTTTGCGCCTCCTCCAGCCTCTCTCTATTCTTGACCGACGCCGAGTCCCTCGCCTCCGCTTCTCTCGCAGCTTTTTTCCACTTCGGACTTGAGCTGTTGCGCTCCCTGGCACTCTCCACATGACTCATGTAGTTGTCCAGCAATCCACTGGTATCAAATAAAGAAGCCAGTCTAAGACCGACAGGAGACTTGAGAAGTCCTTGCGGAGAAACAGACTCGGCATCCTTTAGCACATTGATACCAGCACCATAGTACCTCTGTGCTCTCAGCTTATTGCCTTCCAAAGCGGCAAAGTCGCCCAGGTTCAAAAGCACTCTGGCATGCATGGAAGGAGAGGTGGTCCTGAGATTCCGGACACTCTGAAAGAGGGTATACTTGCCCAATGAAGGATGCCCCGCACGCAAGAAACACAAAGCCAGCATGGTACCATACTCGGCATCAGGTATTCCCACAGCAAACGTACGGAGCAGGTATTTCTTTGCCCCTTTCAAAAGGCTCAATTTAGCTTTCTCGACTTTACCTTGATGATACTGGCTGACAGCAAGATCAAGCAAACAATTGCTTCTATAAAACCGATGCCTCTCGGAATCATTGACCGTATCCTGAGAATCTAATGGCGCGAGCAATTGCTCCGCCCCGGCATAGTCTTGATTAGCAAGAGCCAATTTCCCCGCCAGGTAAGTTGATACCATAATAGACTCATCATTATCCGGCACCTTGACGGCCTCGGCTTTAGCAATCAGCTCCCGGGAGGCATCCAGATCCCCCCTACTAATTGCGACCAGAGCCTTCACATTCAGTGCCCTGCGTAAAAATATTGAGGCAGCATCTCTCTGGTTTGCTGCAATTTCCTCGCCGGCTTCATCTTTCTCACCTGCCGCTGTCTTCGTACCTCTGCCCTCTTCCAGAAGACGAATAGCCTCGTCCAAAAGCCTGTCACATTCACAAAAAAGATCATACTCAAATAACTTATTCAGAGGCAAAAACAGATGCTCAGCTTTGGCTTTGTCAGAGAGATCGCTGTCCAAGATCTTCTTGCGATATGCTTCAGAATGCCACTTCATAGAATCTCGGTTTTGGTAGAAGCCGGTATCAAAAGGAATCTTGACAGACAAATCTGTACGAAGCAGCGGGCGGGGAGGTCGAATCAAGTTCTCCAAAGCTTTCTTGGCGGCAGTAAGCGCTTCTTGATCACCTACCCTCTCAAAGAGAGCAATGTCTGAGTTCGCCACTTCTCTGCCGGCGGGAAAGACCCATTCGAGGTCGGGTATCCTCAACCTTTGCCAGTATCCTTTAAGATAATTGAGGGAAGAAGGATAATCATCCACTTTGACTGCGGCGGCTGCTTTGTATTTTTTAGCCCTGATAAGAGAAAGTCTTCGCAACTCACTTGCCACCACACCGACCTCTTTGCTATCAGAGTGTTCATTTCTATTAGCCGCGGCCAATAACTCCGTCACCAGTTTGGCGAGAGCTTTGTCATCCCCTTTTTCATATAGCAAGTTTGCCTGGAAGAGCTTGAAAAGTTCTGTCGAAAATGGCTTGCGGTCAAAAATCTTTCGCAGATTGCCTTCGGGTTCTGAGAATCCCTTGTCAGCATCTTCAAATGCTTTCTGAGCCTGCTTAAGTCTCCCGGCCCGCTGCAACATCACGCCATAAAGCAACTTATATTTGACCAGATCTATGGCATTGACCGTCACGCTCTTGGCAGTATCACCTATCAGCTCCATGCACTCTAAAGCGCTCTCTTGAATCTCTTGTATCTTCTGACTCTTCTTACTCTTCTGATTGTTCTGACTGCTCTGACTGCTCTGACTCTGCAGTCGCATCAAATGCGGCACCAACTGGTTTACATATGATGAGAATCCAATTTCTCTGCAATAATCGTACTTGGAAGCCCTGGGAATAAATCTCTTTAGATCCGCTAAATTCTCTTCGGCAACAACACTGTTCAAAGGGCCGCTCGCAGACTCCTTTGAAGAATTAGTGTGTTGATACTCCGACATGGAGCTAATAACTCCAACGAAAGCATTCCTACGGTCGGACTGACTAATCCCTGAACTGTCGAGGGCAGCATCAAACTGGGCTAAAGATAGAACTTTGAGCCCTCTCGAGCCATGCGGAAAGTTTCCGCAAAGCACTCTGAGAATCCGATACTTTTGCTCTTTGTACTGCGGCTCATTCGTCTCAAACGCCGAGACCCTCTTGCCTATCTCCAAAAACTTGTTTAAATTTCCTTCCTGCTTAAAAAACTCATGTCTCCTGAGCCCGGAAATCATTGGAAATATTCGGCGCAGGGTCTGCTCTGAAAAACTCTTCTTCTCAAGCAGATGATCTCTGCACCAGGGGATTAAGCCACTCCCATCACTTGATGAATAGTCGCTAGCCGACAAGCTCTTCATCACATAGTCGGGACTAGCTCCCGTCAATGTCAAAAGGAAAAGCAGATCCTTTCGGGTCTCTACCGCTTCAAAATCATTACCGGATGGAACTAGTCCCACCTGCTCCAGAATTTTGTCAACAGTCTTATTGGCCGTCTTATTAGCGGTCTTGTTGGCAGCATCATCAGAGACACCGGAATTAGCTCCCTCCAGAGCGTAAACCCGCGCATGGTCACAGATCCAAGCGGACGGTCCGCAAGCCAGCGCCCAGGCGCAGCAAAGGGCGGCAAATCGATTGTTCAAAACTCTTGCTTTGCTCACAAATCTTCCTGGAAGATCTATACTAACCTAACATTGTAATTCAAAATTCCAATCTGGTCGCCATGCAATTCAGACTTAATTTTATAACCGGACTTTTATCGCCCATGATAGCGCTGACCTTTGCCTGCCAGCCTTCGAGCGCACAGCAAGGCATCCTGGACTACGACGGCAAAGTCATAGTCCCGATAAAATACGGACAAATCAAGAAAGTGGGAGAAGACAGATATCTTCTGTTCGAGAACAAACCAAAGCCAGCCGTCTACAGGGGCATGATACCATCCCCCTCCATCCGCAGAGAAAAGAGTATTCCAGACTCAGCCATACTTGTAGACAGAGACGGCAAGGTTTTAAAAAATCCGGAAGACAAAACCGAAGCAGCCAGGCAAGCCGGTCTAATCTCAGGACCTCTAGATAAGAAATTCCGCTATGTTCAATACACCGACAAGGATCACAGAATCGTCCAAGATTCCAACACCATGCTGTTCGGAGTAGTAGACTTAAAAAGCAATGCCCTGATCCCGGTGGAGTTCAATCGCATTCGCTACCTTAGCGAAGATATGTATCTGGCATC
Source organism: bacterium (assembly GCA_030431355.1). Next base: position 1,229 of record JAUIJG010000022.1, on the reverse strand, counting down.
CATAGGGGATAAACGATCAAAGAAGAGGAAAGTCTATCTCTATCATAAGGGAAGCAAGGTAAAAGAGCTGCCGAATTGGGTAAGAACAAACGGTCGCTTCTACAAAGGCGCAATCAAATTAGACGGAAAAAACAATGCCATACTAACCAGAGATGGTGAAATCAAATATGGTATCGACGCAAAGATTCATGACCCTGCCAGGGATATTGAAACAAAAGCCGGGAAATTCACAGTAGTAGCAATGACTCCGCCGCGTCCACTGCCTCAGAAATTCGGACTGAAAGACCCGGCAGGAAATTTGATACTGCCATTTGAATATTCGGCAATCAAGAAAAAAGAAAACGATTATCTTGTTTTGTATCAAGGTGAGCAGCTCAGACTGTTCGATACCATATCAAAGAAAGTGATAAAACTTCCCGAGCTGGTTCGGAGGCTTCAATACTCCCCAATAGAGCGTGGCATGCCGATAGCATGCGCTTTTACGAATAAAGAGAAGACCTGGAAAACCCCGAATGAACTAAGATGGGGCTTCTGCGATGAGAACGGCAAAACAGTTATAGAGCCCAAATTCCGAAACGCTGTAAGTTTCTCAGATTCCGGCGGCAAAGTCAGATCTATTGTAAGTACCGACAATAAAATGTTCGGTATCATCGATGCCACCGGAAAGTGGACGATGAAGCCCAGGAATATTCGACTGGATAGATTTGGAAAAGATAGGTTGCTGGCATCCGTACCTGAACCGGATACGGTTCTAGCTAGATGGAATACTAGACCCGATACCAGACTATTTTCTAAACTGTTGAACCGATACGATTTCATAAACATGTCGGCAGAAGATCTTATGAATATTCTAGGCAAGCCGAATATCCCCAGATATCCGCATGAAAAAACAACAGACGGCACCTCTTACATTCGGTACAGCATGGGCGGCGGCTGCACCGGCTCCAACTTGCTGTGCTTCAAAATAAGTGCGGACAATAAGGTGGTCGGCTGGAGCTACTATTGGTCCGAACTGGGTGGCAAAAGCTCTCCTAGTTGGATCCGTGAGAATGTGGCTGTGATTGACACGGAGAAAGAGCGGTCCCCCGGTAACATGGTGCCGAAGTCTGAGCTGGAGAGTGTGCGCAAGGCGCTGGGGGATTGAGGGAGTTGTAGTTAAAAGACTGTATAAGAATTAGCGAATATTTCCACTATTTTCAGGGCTTCTGAAGACCCTTTACTGCATACCA